>NZ_LZJE01000169.1:0-14752 GCF_001666865.1 Mycobacterium sp. E136 | reverse complement strand
GCCGCGCACCAGGTTCAGGATGTCGTCGACCTGGCGGTCGAAGTCGGGCACGACTGCCTCGGGCTGCTGGAGTATCGACATCCGCGCCCGCAACCGCGGATTGCGCATCAGCGTGGCGACGTCGAACCCCGGCGGGATGACGACGCCGTCGCGCTCGCGCCACTCCTGTTCACGCTTGGGATGCTGTCGCGCATCATCTTTCAGAGCGTCGCGCCGGCGCTGACCGGACCGCCCTACCCCGAGGTCGACGCGGCCGGGGTGCAACGCCGCGAGCGTGCCGAAGGACTCGGCCACCGCCACCGCGGTGGTGTAACCGAGTTGCACCGCGGCGGCGCCGACCCGAATGCGTTCGGTGGTCGCGACGATCTGCCCGATGAGCACCGCGGGTTGTGAGCTCGCGACGGCGACGAAGTGGTGTTCGGCCAGCCAGTAACGCTTGTACTCCCACTGTTCGGCATGCTGCGCGAGGTCGATGGTGTTGCGCAAAGCCGTAGTGGCATCGGCGCCTTCGCTGATCGGCGACAGATCGAGGATCGACAACGGGATCGTCATGGCTGCCGCGCTTTCGCATAGCGATTCACCGCGACCGGGAGACCGAGCCGGGAACGCAGCGTCTCGCCGTCGCGGTATGCGGTGCGAAACACGCCCTTGCCCTGCAGTATCGGCACGACCTCGTCGACGATGATCGGCAGGTCGAGCGCGTGGACCGCGGGACGCAGCCGCACACCGGCGAGCCCGCGATCGTGCCAGCGCAGGATCTGGTCGACCAGTTCGGTCGGTGTTCCGTCGAAGATCGCCGCGTCCGAGCGGGCGTCGACAACACCGGAGAGTGAGGCGTATATGTCGGCGTACACCTTCAAATCGCTCCCCATCACTCGTTCGAGCAGGCCGGACAGATCGGCGTCGTCTTGCGGCGTGATGAACACCAGATCCGCGCTGTGCGCGGCGAATTCGTAGGCTTCGCGCGTGTGCGCGAGCGCGGTGACGACGGGCTGGCCCTGCAGTGGGCGCGGGGTGATGGACGGCCCCTTGACCGAGAAGTGCTCGCCGACGAAGTCGATGTAGTGCAGCTTGTCCCGGTCGACGTACCGACCGGACGTCACGTCGCGGATCACCGCGTCGTCTTCCCAGCTGTCCCAGAGCCGGCGGGTGACTTCGACGAAGTCGGCGGCCTCTCCGAACAAGTCGGCGTCGCGCACGTCGCGACGGCCGAACAGCTGCGCCTCGTGGTCCGTGCCGCTGACACGAACCTGCCAGCCCGCCCGGCCGTGGGAGACGAAGTCCAGCGTCGCAATGGCTTTGGACACGTGAAACGGTTCGGTATGAGTGACGGTCGCGACGGGCACCAGGCCGACATGCCGCGTCACCGGCGCGATCCGGGCCGCGACCATGACGGCGTCGGGGCGCCCGGCCAGCCACCGCGGTTCGATGTCGGGACGGCGGCGCCGCTGCGGGGTCAGCGCGTCGTCGAAGGTCACGAAGTCGAGCAGTCCACGTTCGGCGGTGAGCGCCGCGTCGGCCCAGTGTCGTCCACTGATCACCGGCGACCGATCCCGCGTGTGCCGCCATGCCTCCGGATGCCACCCGTAACCGTCGAGTGCGACGGCAAGGTGGACGTGCTCGCTCATCGCAGCACCTTGACGAACGCCACCGGGAAGACGTCGCCCTCGGCGGGCAGCGGATCGGCCAGCCGCTCGTAGCCCGCCGATCCGTACAGCGCCTCCGCCTCGGGTTGGCGGTCGCCGGTCGTCAGGTAGACCCGCCGATATCCGCGGGCGACGATCCGGGCCTCGAGCTCGGCGAGCAGCGCCTTGGCCAGACCTTGTTGGCGGTGGCGGCTGTCGGTCCAGATCCGCTTGAGTTCGGCGGTAGTGTCGTCGAACCGGCAGAACGCACCGCCGGTGACGGCCCGGCCGTCGAGCAGCCCGACCACCAGGTCGCCGTGCGGCGGGGCGAACTCATCGGCCGGATGCCCGCGCAGCCACCTGCTCACGGTGTCCTCGGGCGGGCCGTAGCGCTTCGAGTACTCGACGGTCAACTCGGCCATCAGCGGCTCCACCAAGGGGTCGTCCTGGCGGACTGCGACGAACTTCAGCTGGGTCGACACGGGCATCACCTAACTGTCCAACGCGAACCTGGCGCATGCATTCCGGTGCGGCACATCTGCTCATCCTGATCCAAAAAGCGCCCACTTCCCCCCAAAACTTGACATGTGTAAAGTTTGGCCGCATGGACAACATCAGGGGCAAGACCATCGCGATCACCGGTGCTGCCCGCGGCATCGGCTACGCGACCGCGAAAGCGCTGCTGGCCCGCGGTGCCCGCGTCGTCATCGGCGACCGCGACGTGGCGTTGCAGGAGTCGGCCGTCGCACAGCTGACCAAGCTCGGTCCGGTGTCGGGTTACCCGCTCGACGTGACCGACCGCGAGTCGTTCTCCGCCTTCCTCGACAAGGCCCGCACCGACGGCGGCGGACGCATCGATGTGCTGATCAACAACGCCGGTGTCATGCCGATCGGGCCGTTCGTCGACGAGACCGAACAGTCGATCCGCTCGACCCTCGAGGTCAACCTGTACGGCGTCATCGCCGGGTGTCAGCTCGTGCTGCCCGACATGATCGCGCGACGCAGCGGCCACATCATCAACATCGCCTCGCTGTCGGGGCTGATCCCGGTGCCGGGTCAGGTCGTCTACGTCGGCGCGAAGTTCGGTGTGGTCGGGTTGACGGCCGCGCTGGCCGACGAGGTCGCGCCGCACAACGTCGACGTCTCGGTGATCATGCCACCGTTCACCAACACCGAGCTGATCTCCGGCACCAAGAGCGGCGGGGCCATCAAGCCGGTGGAGCCCGAGGAGATCGCCGCGGCGATCGTCAAGACCCTGGACAAGCCGAAAACCCATGTTTCCGTGCCGGCTCCGCTGCGCTTCACCGCCCAGGCCGCACAGATGCTCGGCCCGCGCGGACGTCGCTGGCTCAACAACAAGCTGGGGCTGGACCGGGTGTTCCTCGACTTCGACACGTCCGCACGCAAGAAGTACGAGGACCGGGCGCGCGCCGCGCAGGGCGTCGTCGAGGACTGAGCGCTAGACGGGGAACGTCGGCGCCGGGTCGCCCAGCCGATAGGCTTCGACGATGTCCAGGCACTCGAACAGCTCCTCGAAGTTGAACTGGTAGTCGTCGGCCGTGCCGACGAACACCACGTGCGCGACGTCGGCGGCTTCGTCAGCGGTCAGCACCACGGTCGTGACGGAGACCAGGTCCTCGTCGGGCACGTCGGCCTCTGACGGCGGGTAGAACCACAGCGCGGATTCCTCGTCGGAGAGCTCGTCGTCGAACACCCAGCCCCGCTTCGTGATTCGGGCGTCGAACGCCTCCAGCACCGCCGCGGTCGTGGTCTCCTCGGCCAGCGAGTCCATCACGTTGTCGGGGACCCAGCGCTCGTTGCGGGCGGCCTGCCGCTTACGGCGGCGGGCCTTCTTCGCATCGCTGCGCTTCGACACTTAACGCAGCGCCTGGTCGAGATCGGCCAGCAGGTCGTCGGTTCCCTCCAGGCCCACCGAGATTCGCACCACGCCGTCGCCGAGCCCGATCGCGGCGCGGCCATCCGGCCCCATCGCGCGGTGCGTGGTGGTCGCCGGATGGGTGATCAACGACTTGGCATCGCCCAGGTTGTTCGATATGTCGACGATGCGCAGCTTGTCGAGCACTTCGAACGCACCCTCCTTCGTCCCGTCCTTCACCTCGAACGTGACAACCGTTCCGCCACCGGTCATCTGGCGCTTGGCCAGGTCGTACTGCGGATGTGACTCCAGGAACGGGTAGCGCACCCAGCTCACACCGGGATGGTCCTCGAGGAACTCGGCGATCCGCTGCGCCGACGCGTTCTGGTAGTCCACCCGCACCGCGAGCGTCTCGAGCCCCTTGAGCAGCGTCCACGCGTTGAACGGGCTCAGCGCGGGCCCGGTGTGGCGCATCAACTTCTGCACCGGCTCATCGATGTACTGCTCGTCGCCGAGGATTGCGCCGCCGAGCACGCGGCCCTGCCCGTCGAGGTGCTTGGTCCCCGAGTAGACGACGACGTCGGCCCCCAGCGGAAAACCTTGCTGCAGGATCGGCGTGGCGAACACGTTGTCCAGCACCACTTTTGCGCCCGCGGCGTGGGCGAGTTCGCACACCGCCGAAATGTCCACCAACGACTGCATCGGGTTCGACGGGGTCTCGAAGAACACCGCCTGGGTGGGAACCGAGAGGGCCTCCTCCCACTGCGACAGGTCGTCGCCGTCGACGAACACCGTCTCCACGCCCCAGCGCGGGAGGATTTCGTTGCACACCACAAAGCACGAGCCGAAGAGGCTGCGCGCGGCGACCAGCCGATCACCTGCCCCCAGCAACGCACCGAGCGACGTGAACACCGCCGCCATCCCCGTCGCGGTCGCGAAACAGGCGGGCGCACCCTCGATCAGGCGCAGCCGCTCCTCGAACATCGAGATGGTCGGGTTGCCGTAGCGCGAATACACATAGCGATCGGTCTCACCGGTGAACGCCTTTTCGGCATCGGCGGCGGAGGTATAGACATAGCCCGACGTGAGGAACAGCCCCTCGGCGGTCTCCTCGAATTCCGACCGCAACAGCCCACCGCGCACGCCGATGGTCGCCTGACTGACCCCCTCGGGCAGCTCGGCGGGTGTCCGGACGGACGGAACCGAATCTTCAAAATTGGGACTCATGACTGCTTCCAGGGGAGTCCGACGGCCTTCCATCCGGTCCCGCCGCGGTGCCCCTCCTCGTCGAGGTGGCCTTCAAAGCCGTCGAGGACGTTGTACGACGGCGCGATTCCGGCCTCGGTGGCCGCCTCGGCCGCGCCGATCGACCGGTTGCCCGAGCGACACAGGAAGACCACCGGGCCCACCTCGGAACCGGTCATCTCGCGGCGCAGTTCGTCGACGAACGCGTCGTTGTGCGTGCCGTCGGTGCGGTTCCACTCGATGAACACGACCTCGCGCTGCAGCGACGACAGATCGGGGACACCGACGAAGCGCCACTCGGCGTCGGTGCGGCAGTCCACCAGCACCGCGTTGGGGGTGCCGGTGAGCAGCTTCCAAGCCTCTTCGGGCGTGATGTCTCCGGCGTAACTCACGGTCGTTGAGTGTCCCACAGCTACCTGGGACCGGGGGAACAGACCTTCCACGCATCGCCGTCGCGGATGAAGGTCATGTCGACGATTTTCTTGTCGTCGGGCGACTTGGCGAAGTGGTAGGTCACCTTGGCGGTCGCGCGGTCACCGTCGATCGCGACGTCGGTGACGTCGTCGACGAACCGCTCACCGCGCTGGGCGACGGAATCACGTTGGGCGGTAAGCACTTCGGCCTCGTCGCGGGCGTGCGCCGGGCAGGTGTAGGCGCGGAAGTCGGAGTAGTTCTGACGCTGTAGAGCATCGTTCTGCCCGACCGCGGCGCGGGCCACCTGCTGGTCGGCGGGCTCGCCTCGGTCGTCGAACAGGTTCAGCAGCCATATTGCGATCACCACGAGCACAAAGATTGTGAGGGCGATCAGGAACGGCGCCGCGGTCTGCCGGTCGCCGGGGGTGGCCTCCGAATCCGACACCGCTACCAGAGCCTGCGCAGCGCGGCCGTGACGCGTCGGGCGCGGTCACGGGCGACTATCGGGTCGGGTGCGGTCGCCAGCGCCACCGCCAGCCGCCGCTTCTCCTCGGTTTCGTCGGGACGATTGAACAGCGCGACGTCGCTCTCGGCCACCGCGAGCGCCTCGGCCAGCACCGCCTGCGGATCCCCGCCGGCCGCCGGCGTCGCCTCCGCGCCCGCGTAAACGACCTCCGCGGCGGCGGGCGAGATCATGATCGTGTCGACCGGCAGACCGAGGATCGCGCGGGCATGCAACTCGAACTCCGAGAGCCGCTGCGAGCGCAGCGTGACCAGCCCGCTGTCGTGCGGGCGCGGACGCACGGTGTCGAAGTAGACCTCGTCCCCGCGCACCAGCAACTCGACACCGAACACCCCGCGCCCGCCCAGCGAGTTGACGATCCGCGCGGCGATCGACTTCGCGGAGTCCAGCGCGGCGGGCGCCAACCGCTGCGGCTGCCACGACTCGAGCACATCGCCGTCGGCCTGGCGGTGCCCGATCGGCTCACAGAAGTGCACCGCGGGTCCGGTCGGCCCGACCGTGCGGATGGTCAGCAGCGTGACCTCGAAATCGATCTCGACCACCGACTCGACCATCACGCGGCCGTGCGGGATCCGGCCGGCGGCGACCGCGCGCTGCCAGGCGGGCTCGACGTCCTCGGCGCGCACCAGCACCGACTCCCCTTCGCCGGCGGCCGAAGCGATCGGCTTGACCACCAACGGGAAACCGGCGTGCTGTGCGACGGCACTCAGCTCCTCGGCCGATCCCGCGAACCAGAACGGAGCGGTCGGCAGGCCCAGCTCGTCGGAGGCCATCCGGCGCAGGCCTTCCCGATCCAGCGACAGCCGGGTGCTGCGTGGGGTGGGAAACACCTGGGCGCCGCCGCGTTCGGCGATCGCGATCAGCGCATCGGCGGCGATGACGCCCGCCTCGGCCACCACGTAGCGCGGGTTCTCCTTCTCGATGAGCGCGGTCAGTTCCTCCGCGTCGTTCATCTTCGCCACGACCGGCCGGTCGGCGACGCCGTGCGCTGGGGCGTCGGCATAGCGGTCCACCGCGATGACCTCGGTGCCCAGCCGCTGAAACGCCAGCGCCAACTCCCGGCTCAGTTCACCGGAGCCGAGCAGCATCACCGCCGAGGCGGCGGAGGCGCCGGAGACGGGTTCGGGATCGGTCACCGGATCCCCGGCGTCGGCCGCTGCGTCAGGGGTATCAGTCATCGGGGATCCAGCCTGCCAGACGTCTCGCGTACCCGGTAACGCCGTCGAGCGGACGTGATCTGCTCAGCATGCCGACCAACATACGGGCGGCGGAAAGGAGGGTTCGGCATCGTGGCTGCCTCACTGCTCGCGGTTCTCGTGGTGTCGGTGCTGCTGGCGGCGCTGGCGCGCCGATTCGACCTCTCGGCACCGCTCGCGCTCGTCGTCGCCGGGCTCGCGGCGGGCCTGATCCTCGGCTTGGGCGGCTCGCGGTCGTGGTGGCCGCGCTGATCGCCGGGCAGCGCTCGACCCGCGCCAGCTACGCCACCCGGCTGCAGGACTTCGCCGTGTGGAAGGCCGTCCAGCTGGTGCTGGAGTCGTTCGCGTTCCTGATGATCGGTTTGCAGCTGCCGAAGGTGGTGAGCGAGCTGGCCGGGATATCGGCGGCGACGATCGCGGTCGCCTCGGCGGCGGTGGTGGCGACCGTCATCGTGGTGCGCATCGTATGGATGTACCTGTTCGCGTATCTGCCGCGGCTGCTCTCACCGCGGATCCGCCGCGACGAACCGGCTCCCACCCCGGCGCAGGTGTTCGTGCTGGGGTGGGCCGGCATGCGCGGCGTGGTGTCGCTGGCCGCCGCCTTCGGTGTTCCGCTCGCGACGCTGTCCGGAACCCCGTTCCCAGGCCGGCCTCAGCTGGTATTCCTGACGTTCGTCGTGGTGGTTGGCACGCTGCTGCTGCACGGGTTGACGTTGCCGTGGCTGATCCGTCGGCTCGGGGTGACCGGCGGCGAGGCGGCCGCCGACGGCCAGGCCGGCGAGGTGCCCGCCGGAGGAGGCGACCCTCAACTCGAGATAGCGGACCGTTCGAGCTCGTTGCGGAACCTGCGCATGGCCTCGATCAGCGCACCGAACGTGCGATGCGCCGCGGTCAGATCCTCATCGGGAAGGCCGGCCAGCGCGTCGCGGGTGCTTTCCCCGAGCGGGGTGAAAAACCCTCGGGCGACGTCCATTCCGTGATCGGCCACCCGCAGGATCACCTTGCGGCGGTCACGGGGATCCGATTCGCGCTGGAAGTGGCCCGAGGTGATCATCCGCTCGACGAGGTAGGTGATGGCCGCGGCCGACATGCCCATCCGCTTGCGCAGGTCCCCCGCCGTCAACGGCGCTCCCTCGGTCTCGGCGACCATCACATGGAGCAGCGCGCGAAAGTCGTTGGCCGCGACCTCATGTCGGCTCGCGAACAGCCGGCCGATCTCGTCGGATTCGGCGTTCATCGCCCGCACGTCGGCGGCGATCGCCGCCTCGAGCGCGTCGCGGTCCTCTGGCACGCCGAAAGCATAGGCCGAGTCGGCGAGGCCGGTTTGATTATTAGTTAAGTTTTTGAAATATTTGCAGGCATGTCCCGCCGACTCTCCTGGATCCTCGCGGTGCTCGTGGTGCTCCTGTCCGGCGCGCTGATGGCGTTGGTCGGCAGCGACGACTCGAGTTCGCGGTCGCCCGTGCCCGTCCCCGACGACGCCGAGTCCGCACGCGTTGACGCGCTGCGAGCGCAATTCCCCGGCGGCGAGCAGGTTCCCGCGATCGTCGTGATCACGCGCACCGACGGCGCGCCGCTGAGCCCCGCCGACACCGGTGCCGTCGAGCGGAAATGGTCCGGCGCGCAGGTGTCCGAGGACGGCGCCGCCGCATTGGCTGTGATCCCGATGAGCTCCGAGCTCAGCGGCTTCGAGCTCACCGACGAGGTGAAGAAGGTCCGCGCCCAAGCCGCGGAGGGCCTGCCCGGCGGCTTGCGCACCGAGGTAACCGGCGGTCCGGCCTTCGGCGCCGACATCGCGAACTCGTTCTCCGGCGCCAACTTCACGCTGCTCGCGGTCACCGCGACGGTGGTGGCTCTGCTGCTGATCGTCACCTACCGGTCGCCGGTGTTGTGGCTGGTGCCGTTGGCGGTCATCGGATTCGCCGACCGGGTGGCCGCCGTCTTGGGAACCGCCGTCGCCCAGGCGGTCGGCATGAGCCCGGACGGTTCCACGTCGGGTATCACCAGCGTGCTGGTGTTCGGTGCGGGCACCAACTACGCGCTGCTGCTCATCTCGCGGTACCGAGAAGAGTTGGGCCGCACCGAGAACCACCACGACGCGCTGAACATCGCGGTGCGCCGCGCAGGACCGGCCATCGTCGCCAGCAATGCGACCGTGGTGCTCGCGCTCCTGACGCTGGTGTTCGCGTCGTCGCCGAGCGTGCGCAGCCTCGGCGTGCAGGCCGCCGCCGGCCTCGTCGTCGCCGCGGTGTTCGTGCTGCTGGTGCTGCCACCGCTGCTCGGCCTGTTCGGCAAGCGACTGTTCTGGCCGTTCATCCCGAAGACCGGCGACCGGGTGCTCACCGACAGCGGCCTGTGGCACCGCATCGCGGAATCGGTGGCCCGCAGGCCCGGGCGCGTCGCGACCGTCGCGATCGCCGGTCTCGCGTTGCTGTGCATCGGGTTGACGGCGACCCCGATCGGACTGTCGCAGACCGAACAGTTCCGCGTGCAGGCCGAGTCGGTCAGCGGGTACTCGCGGCTGGCCGAGCACTTCCCCAGCGGCCTGACGGACCCCACCCGCGTCATCGCGTCCACCGACCGCGCCGCCGAGGTGCAACGCGCAATCACTGAGACACCCGGCGTGGTGTCGGCCAATCCCGCCGGCGAAACCCCCGACGGCCTGACGCAGTGGTCGGTCGTGCTCGACGCCGAACCCGCCTCGGACCGCGCCTTCGAAACCGTTGACGCCCTCCGTGATTCGGTGCGAGCAGCCGACCCGGACGCTCTGGTCGGCGGATCCGACGCCACCGCCCGCGATGCCAGCGCCTCCGCATCCCGCGACCGTGCGGTCGTGATTCCGGCAATCCTGATCGTCGTGCTCGCGGTGCTGTACGTGTTGCTGCGCGCCGCGCTCGCGCCGCTGATCCTCGTCGCGGTCACGGTGCTGAGCGCCCTGGCCGCGCTGGGCTTGGGCGGCTGGGCCAGCGTGCACGTGTTCGGCTTCCCCGCGCTCGACAACACCACGCCGCTGTTCGCGTTCCTGTTCCTCGTCGCCCTCGGCGTCGACTACACGATCTTCCTGGTCACCAGGGCGCGTGAGGAAACTCCTGAGCACGGCACCCGCGGCGGCATCGTGCGGGCGGTATCGGCGACCGGTGCGGTGATCACCAGCGCGGGCATCGTGCTGGCCGCGGTGTTCTGCGTGCTCGGCGTGCTGCCTCTGATCGTGCTGACCCAGATCGGCATCATCGTCGGCCTCGGCATCCTGCTCGACACGTTCGTCGTGCGCACGGTGATCATCCCGGCGCTGTTCACGCTGATCGGGCCGCGCATTTGGTGGCCGGCACTCAAAGCCGCCGATCCGGGCTAGCGGGTAGCGTCGTGTCATGACGCAAGCACCGGAACTGCCGCCGCTGCACATGCGTCGCGACGCGTTCAATCCGACCCCGGCGCTGACCGAGATCCGCGAGACCTCCGGCGTCCGCACGGTCGTCAACTCCTTCGGCATGACCGTGTACCTGGTCACCCGGCACGACGACGTCAAACAGGTGCTGTCCGACCACGAGCGGTTCTCCAACGGCCGCCCGCCGGGCTTCGTCCTCCCGGGTGCGCCGACGCTGTCGGAGGAGGAGCTGGCCAGTTCCCGTGCCGGCAACCTGCTCGGCCTCGACCCGCCGGAACACCAGCGACTGCGCCGCATGCTCACCCCGGAGTTCACGATCCGGCGGATCAAGCGGCTCGAGCCCCGCATCGTCGAGATCGTGTCGACGCACCTGGACATGATGGAAACCGCCGGTGCCCCCGCCGATCTCGTCGAACACTTCGCGTTGCCGATCCCGTCGCTGGTCATCTGCGAACTGCTCGGCGTGCCGTACGAGGACCGCGACGATTTCCAGCGCCGCAGCGCGCGCCAGCTGGATTTGTCGCTTCCGTTCACCGAGCGCCTCGAACTGCAGCGCGCCGGTCGGGCGTACATGCGGTCGCTGGTCGAGCGCGCCCGGCGCAGGCCCGGCGACGACATCCTCGGCATGCTGGTCCGGGAGCACGGCGCCGAGCTCACCGATGACGAACTGGTCGGCATCGCCGGGCTGCTGCTGCTCGCCGGCCACGAAACCACCTCGAACATGCTGGGATTGGGCACGCTGGCCCTGCTCCGGCATCCCGATCAGCTCGCCGCCGTCCGCGACGATCCCGATGCGGTCGGACCCGCGGTCGAAGAGCTGCTGCGGTGGTTGTCGATCGTGCACAGCGCGATCCCGCGCATCACCACCACCGACGTCGAGATCGCCGGTGTCGCGATCCCGGCCGGTCAGCTGGTGTTCGCGTCGCTGCCGTCGGCCAATCGCGATCCCGACTTCATCGACGACCCCGACGTTCTCGACATCGGCCGCGGCGCCGCGGGTCACGTCGCATTCGGCCACGGCGTGCACCACTGCCTCGGCGCACCGCTGGCCCGGATGGAAATGCGGGTCGCGTTCCCCGCTCTGCTGCAACGCTTCCCGGCGCTGCGACTGGCCGAGGACTTCGGCGATGTGCAGTTCCGGTCGTTCCACTTCATTTACGGTCTGAAGTCGCTGTCAGTCGATTGGAGGTGACGAGAAGTGAAGGTGCACGCCGACCGCGACGTCTGCATCCAGGCGGGCAACTGCGTGATGTCGGCCGACGCCGTTTTCGACCAGGACGACGACGGCATCGTCGTGGTGCTGGTCGATGAGGTGCCCGACGACGAACTCGACCGCGCCCGCGAGGCCGTGAAGCTCTGTCCCTCACAGGCTTTGCGGCTGGTCGACTAACCGGGGCGGCGGCGGACGAGAAGCACGACGCTGACCGCCAACACCCACGCCGGGAAGATCAGCGTCAGCCACATGCTGATGTCGGCGGCGAGCAGCACCCCTACCGCCACGACGTATGTGCCGATAGCCAGCCAGCGGGGCATCAACCGGGTGCGCAGCCAGATCGTGGCCAGCGAGATCATGAACACCGCCGCCATGCGGAGCGCATACGTCTTGCTCAGAGACATGACGAGGGTGCGCCCGAACTCCGACACCTCGCCGCTGCTGTGCCCGACGGCGACGCTGACGGCCGACGCCGCGAACATCAGTGCAAGGAACAGCAGTCCGCTCCCGAGGAAAACCGTCGAGAAGAATCTGTCCTCGTAGCCGCCGAAACCGTCACGCACCACGCCGATGAACCACAGGAACGCGATGCCGGCGAACGGCATCAGCACGCCGGCCACCCACATACGGGCGTCGCCGCTGTCGGGAATCGCGGTGCGGACCAGATAAACGACGGCCCCGAACAACAGCGCGAACGCGACACCGGCCAGCGCGGCCGAGCGCGGGGTGGTCAGGCGTCGGGGCCGCCGGTCGGCCTGCTCGGTCGTCACGCCGTGATCGTGACACCGGGATCACGAAAGTGCGGGCGGATCGCGATTTTCCGTCCGCTACGAATCCGTCAGCGAAGCGGCCTCACGGCTGTCCGGCGAGCAACTGGATCATCAACCCGTTTGCCTCGGCGAGCAGGTTTTCCTCGGGGTCGCGCAATTCGGCGTTGACGAACGCCTTGCGCCCCTGGGCTTCACGCAGCCATCCGCGCGCGGTGAGCTTGGTGTCGATCGGGGTCACCTTGCGGTAGTCGACGTGCAGGAAGCCGGTGCGGCTGATCGGCCGGCCCACGGCGTGGATCACCATGCCGAACATCGAGTCGAACAGTAGCGGCAGCACGCCGCCGTGCACGGCGGAGTTACCACCCACGTGGTAACGGCTGAACGTGACCTCGAGTTCGACGCCGTCGGCCTCGAACTTGGTGACCATCCACGGCGGCATCAGCAGGCTGCCCGCCCCCGGCAGCGACGGTGTCCGGTTGGCGGGACCGACACCTTCGCGGGCGCGGTAGGGATCGAGCAGCTTGACCAGTTCCTCGACCCGGTCGGCCGCCTCGTCCCAGGTGTCCGGGGCCGGGTCCGCCGAGACGGCGAGGTCCTGCGCCTGGCGCATCGCGGTGAGGAAACGTTCGAAACCGGGACCGGGTTGGGCCGGCTCGTACACCGGGAACCCGCCGTGGCGGTCGTATTCGGGGTCGACACGCCGCGGGTCGAGCCCGTAGTCGGCGCTCATCTTTCGGTTGCCAGGATGTCGCGGCGCACGATGGTCTGGTCCCGTCCGGGACCGACGCCGATGCACGAAACATGCGCCCCGGCAAGCTCTTCCACCCGCAGCACGTAGTCACGCGCCTTGGCCGGCAGGTCGTCGAATTCGCGGGCGCCCGAGATGTCCTCCCACCAGCCCGGCAGCTCTTCGTAGATCGGCTCGGCGTGCGCGATGTCGGACTGGGTCATCGGCATGTCGTCCAACCGCTTGCCGTTCACCCGATAGCCGACGCACACCGGCACGGTCTCGAGGCTGGACAACACGTCGAGCTTGGTGAGGAAGTAGTCGGTGATGCCGTTGACCCTGGTGGCGTATCGGGCGATCACGGCGTCGAACCATCCGCACCGCCGCCGCCGGCCCGTCGTCACGCCGAACTCGCCGCCCGTCTTGGACAGGTATTCGCCCTTCTCGTCGAACAACTCGGTCGGGAACGGCCCCGAGCCCACGCGCGTCGTATAGGCCTTGAGGATGCCGAGCACCGTGGTGATCCGGGTCGGCCCGATACCCGACCCCACGGCGGCACCGCCGGCCGTCGGATTCGATGACGTCACAAAGGGATACGTGCCGTGGTCAACGTCGAGCAGGGTGCCCTGGGAGCCCTCCAGCAGCACCGTCTCGCCCTTCTCCAGCGCCGTGTTGAGCAGGTAGCGGGTGTCGGCGATGCGGTGCTTGAACCCCTCGGCCTGACCGAGCAGGTTGTCGACCACCTCCCCGGCCTCGAGCGCCTTGCGGTTGTAGATCTTCACCAGCACCTGGTTCTTGAACTCCAGTGCGGCCTCGATCTTCTCGGCCAGCAGCACCGGGTCGAGCACGTCGGCCATGCGGATGCCGATGCGGGCGATCTTGTCCTGGTAGCAGGGTCCGATACCGCGTCCGGTGGTGCCGATCTTCTTGCTGCCTGCGTACCGCTCGACGACCTTGTCGATCGCGACGTGATACGGCATCAGCAGGTGGGCGTCGGCGGAGATCAGCAGCCGCTCGGTGTCGACGCCGCGATCGACGAGGCCCTGCAGTTCGGTCAGCAGCACACCCGGGTCGACCACGACGCCGTTGCCGATGACGTTGGTGACGCCGGGCGTCAGGATTCCCGACGGGATGAGGTGCAGGGCGAAGTTCTCACCGGTCGGCAGAACCACGGTATGGCCGGCGTTGTTGCCGCCCTGATACCGCACCACCCACTGGACGCGGCCACCGAGCAGATCGGTGGCTTTTCCTTTGCCCTCGTCGCCCCACTGCGCACCGATGAGCACGATTGCCGGCATGGCTAGGACCTCGCAATTCCCGGCTACTCTTGCACGAAACCTTGTTGCAGCCGGTGAGCCACCCTATCCCAGCCACTTGCGAGGAGCCGAACTTGAACACCGCTGACGTCGTGGTGTTGCGTTTCGGCAAGCGTCGGCTGCCGCGTGCGCTGCGCGGGATACCGGTCGCCGACACGCCGGATACCCCTTGTCGGCGCGTCATCGTTCTGGGCTCCGACGCCGACCTGGCGACCGTGCTGACCGGGCTGCTGCGCACCGACCGGCTCGGTGTCGAGGTGGCCCACGTGCGGCGGCCGTGGCACGCACGCCGGGCGCTTCACGGGAACGCCACCCGGGTGCCACTGATCCGCGACGATCGGGGAACCGCCCTGGTGGGGGCCGCCTTCTGGCTCGGGGAGAGCGGGCTGGAGAAGGGTTCGCCGCCGGCCGAGCTGACCGGCGAGGCGGTGGTCGACGACGAGGTGCTGTTCGACGGCGCCG
>NZ_LZJE01000168.1:0-18624 GCF_001666865.1 Mycobacterium sp. E136 | reverse complement strand
GATGGTCTTGCGGACCAACGGCAGGCCGACTTTCGAGCCGCCGTAGGCCAGGTTGCGCAGCGACGGCAGTTCGGTCGGGTTGGCTTCCAGCTCGGGGATGATGCGGTCCAGCATGGTCGGCACCACGGTCGCCGTCGTCACGTTCTCGTCGCGGACCAGTCGTACCCACTCGCACGGGTCGAACCTGCGCAGGTAGACGATTTTCCGGCCCGCGTAGAGGTTCGACAGTGCCGCCCCGACGCCGGCGATGTGGTACGGCGGGACGCACACCAGCGCCGCATCCTCGGGGTCGGCGGCCGCAAACTCGACCGTGCCGGTGACGTAGCTGGTCAGGTTGTTGTGCGTGAGCTCGACGGCCTTCGGGCGCGACGTCGTCCCGGAGGTGAACAGTACGATCCCGACCGCGTCGGGATCGGCGAACTCCTCGACCGGATCGGCCGCGCGCGCGGCGGCGAGGAACTCGGCCGAGCGCATCACCTGCTTGCCTGCGCCTTCGACCATGTCGATGTACTCGTCGTCGACGACGACCAGCGGGTACGGCAGCCGGGCCAGCAGCTGCTTCAGACCGTCGGCGCTGAGCCGGTAGTTCAGCGGGGTGAACGGCACCGCCGCCCGCGCCGAGGCGAAGATCAACAACGGAAGCATCGCCCCGCCGGTGCCGACGTACGCGACGTGCTGCCCGCCGGAACCCGCGATGACGGCAGCTCCGCCGCTGGCCAATACGCTCAGATCGGTGGTGGTGAACCGGTCACCCCCGTCGACGACCGCCGTCCGGTCGGGATCACCCGAGACCGCCATCTCGAGCAGCAGTGCAATGCTCAACGACTCAACCCTTCGCTAATCCGCTATATAGTTATATCCTTAGCGTCCGGCCCGAGTCCACTTCACCTTAGGAGCCCCATGAGTACACCCGACATCGCGATCATCGGCGTCGGAATCCACCCGTTCGGCCGGTACGCAGACCGCTCGGCCCTCGAGATGGGCGCGGTCGCGATCGGCCGCGCGCTCATGGACGCCGGCGTGGACTGGTCCGACGTCGGCAGCCTGTACGCGGGCAGCCTCGAGGTCGCCAACCCCGAAGCGATCACCGGATTGGTCGGGATGACCGGAATCCCCGCGCGGGCCACCCTGAGCGGCTGCGCGACCGGCAACTCGCTGCTCACGCTGGCCGCCCGCGACGTCCAGCTCGGTGAGGCCGAGATCGCGGTGGGCGTCGGCCTGGACAAGCACCCGCGCGGCGCGTTCGGCGCGGACCCCGCCGTCGCCGGGCTGCCCCAGTGGTACGGCGATCAGGGCATGTTCCTGACCACCCACTACTTCGGCACCAAGATCATGCGCTACATGCACGACCACGACATCAGCGAGGAGACCCTGGCTCGGGTCGCGGCCAAGAACTTCTCCAACGGCGTACTGGCCGATCACGCCTGGCGGCGCAAGGCCATGAGCGTCGAGACGATCCTGGGCTCCCCGATCGTCAACGCGCCGCTGCGCCAATTCATGTACTGCAACCCCAACGAAGGCGCCGCCGCCGTGGTGGTGTGCCGCGCCGACGTCGCCAAGAAGTACACCGACACCCCCATCTACGTCCGGGCCAGCGAGCTGCGCAGCCGCCGCGACGGCGCCTACGAGCTGCTGCGCACCTCGATAGAACTGCCGATCCGTCCCGGCACCACCGCCGAGGCCGCCCAGGCCGCCTACGAGCAGGCCGGCCTCGGGCCCGAGGACATCGACGTCGCGCAGCTGCAGGACACCGACGCGGGCTCGGAAATCATCCACATGGCCGAGACCGGGCTCTGCAAGGACGGCGAACAGGAGGCGCTGCTGCACGACGGCGCGACCGGGATCGGCGGCCGGTTGCCGATCAACACCGACGGCGGTCTGCTCGCCAACGGCGAACCGGTCGGGGCCTCCGGTCTGCGTCAGGTGTACGAGCTCGTCCACCAGCTGCGCGGCACAGCCGGCGACCGCCAGGTACCCAACAACCCGCGTGTCGGGCTGGCCCAGCTGTACGGGTCGCCGGGTTCCGCCGCCGTGGCGATCCTGTCGAGGTGACGAGCGCGACCGTCGTCATCGACGACGCGCAGATCGACTACACCGACACCGGCGCGGGCAGCCCGGTGGTGTTCGTGCACGGCGCGTACGTCACCGGCGCGCTGTGGGACGACGTCGTCGCGCAGTTGTCCACGGATTACCGGTGCATCGCGCCGACGTGGCCGTTCGGCGCACAGGCCAGGCCGGTCGGCGACCGCGTCGATGTCGAGGTGGTCGCCGCGGGCCGCCGGATCACCGCGCTGCTCGAAGAGTTGGACCTCCGCGACGTGACCCTGGTCGCCAACGACTCCGGCGGCGGTATCTTGTTGTCCGCCTTGGGGATTCTCGGCCTGGACTGGTCGCGGGTGTCACGGTTGGTGTTCACCAACTGTGACAGCTACGAGCATTTCCCGCCGAAGTCGTTCGCACCGCTGGTCAAGCTGTGCCGGCTCAACGCGTTCGCGGGCGGCGCCGTGCTGCGGCTGCTCGCCACCAAGCCCGGCCTAGCGGTGTTCAAACGCGCCGTCACCAACGACGGCATCGCCAAGGACCGCGATACGGCGATCTTCGGCGGCTTCCTGCACTCGGCAGGCGTGCGCCGCGACGCGGTGCGGTTCAGCGCGGCGCTGCACCCCCGGCACACGGCCGCGGCCGCCCCGGCCATCGAGAAGTGGTCCAAGCCGGTGCTGGTGCTGTGGGGCACCCGGGACGGCCTGTTCCCCGTCAGCCATGCCGAACGGCTCGCCAGCGCCTTCCCGAACGCGACGATTCGCCTCGTCGAGGACAGTTCGACTTACGTCATGCTCGACCGCCCCGTCGAAACCGCTTCGGCCATCGCGGCATTCATCGCGGGACGACCGTGACCGGCACCGTCGCCGAATTGCTCGACGAGGCCGCCGCGGCACGGCCGGATCAGCGACTGCTGCTGGACGTCGACGGTGGGGTGCTCACAGTCGCGGACGTGGCGCGCCTTTCGGCCGCGGCGACGAGATGGCTCGCCGATGCCGGTGTGAGTCCGGGGATGACGGTGGCCTGGCAGTTGCCGTCGCACAGCGCGGCCGCAGTCCTCATGCTGACGCTGGCGCGGACCTCGGCGGTGCAGGCGCCGGTGTTGCACCTGTACCGGCAGCGCGAGGTGCGGGCCGCACTCGACGTCGCCGAAGCCGACGTTCTGATCGTCGACTCCTCGACCGCGGTCAACGCCCCGCCCGGCACCCCGCACATCACCTTGCCCGACGACTTCCTCGACGTCCTGCGCCAGACCCCAGAGGGTCCCCTGCCGACCGCGCCGCGCTCGCCGGACGATCCATGCTGGATCTACTTCACCTCCGGCACGACCGGCCGGCCGAAAGGGGTGCGGCACACCGATGCCAGCCTCCTGACCGCGGCGCGCGGATATGTGGCGCAACTCGGGCTCGGTGATCATCCCGACGACGTCGGCACACTCGGCTTCCCGATCGCGCACATCGGCGGAATCATCTACCTCGCAAGCACTCTCATCGGTGCATTCCCCGCAGTGCTGATCCCGAAGATCGATCCCGAGCGACTGCCGCGACAGTTGGCCGCGCACCGGGTCACGATCTCGGGGTCGAGTACTGCGTTCTACCAGATTCTGCTGTCGGCCCAGCTCGCCTCGGGGCAATCCGAGCCGCTGATCCCGTCGCTGCGCATGCTCATCGGCGGCGGCGCGGCCTGCCCTCCCGAACTGCACCGTAAGGTGCGCCGCCACCTCGGCGTCCCGGTCGCACACGCCTACGGGATGACCGAAGCGCCGCTGATCTGTGTGAGCGAGATGAGCGACACCGAGGAGCAGCAGACCAACAGCTGCGGACGTCCGATCCCCGGCGCGCGAGTCCGGATCGGACCGACGGGAGAGATCGAGGCTCGCGGCGCCAACCTCACGATGGGATACGTCGATTCCGAGCAGTGGGCGCAGGCGACGACGCCGGACGGCTGGTTCCGCACCGGCGACACCGGACACCTGCGCGCCGACGGCCGCATCGTGATAACCGGGCGGGTCAAGGACCTGATCATCCGCAAGGGCGAGAACATCTCCCCCGACGAGATCGAGAACGAACTGCTGGCGCACCCGCTGATCGACGAGGTCGCCGTCGTCGGGCTACCCGACGAGGAGCGCGGCGAGCTGGTCTGCGCCATCGTCCGCCGCACGCCCGGGCGCCCCGACCTGACCCTCGGCGAGGTATGCGGCTTCCTCAACGAACGCGAACTGATGAAACAGAAGTGGCCCGAACGGCTCGTCGTCGTCGACGACTTCCCGATGACGGGCTTGGGCAAGATCGCCAAAATTGAGCTTGCACAACAGATCACAGGAGGGCACGGATGAGTGTGCTGAGCGCCGAAGAACGCCAGGAGCTCGCCCAGTCGGTCCGCGCGGCCTGCGAGCGACTGTCGCCCGAGGGCCGGGTGCGAGCAGTGGCCTATGACGGCCGGCAACAGTACCGCGGCTACGACGCCGAATTGTGGCAGGTGCTGTGCGGGCAAGTCGGCGTGGCCGCGATCGGGCTGCCCGAGCGGTTCGGCGGCGCCGGCTACGGCGCCACGGCGATGGGCGTCGTCGCGCACGAACTCGGGCGGGCGCTGGCCCCGGTGCCGTTCATCGCGACTGCCGTGCTCGCGACCAACCTGCTGCTGTCGGTGGACGCCGAGGACAGACTGACGGCGCTGGTCGAGGGTGAGCGCACCGCCGCCGTGGCCCTGACCGGCGATGGCGGGCTGTGGCGCCGCGACCGGGTGACCGTCTCCGCCGATGACGCGAACGGCTGGAGGCTCAACGGCGTTGTCCGCCATGTCCTTCACGGCAGTTCGGCCGACGACCTGATCGTCGTGGCGATCACCGAGGGCGAACTGGCACTGTTCGTTTCGGACGCGACAAGCGAGGGCGTGACGATCGACGAGGAGAAGGTGCTCGACGGCACCCGGCCGATGGCCACCATCACCTTCACCGCCGCGCCCGCCACGTGCCTGTCGAGTGACGGCTCGGTCGGCGACGTCGTCTCCCGCACCGTCGATTTGGCGATGGCGGTGCTGTCCGCCGAACAGGTCGGCACGTGCGAACGCATACTCGAGATCGCCACCGACTACGCCCGCACCCGGGAGCAGTTCAACCGCCCCATCGGCAGTTTCCAGGCCATCAAGCACAAGTGCGCCGACATGCTGCTGAGCCTCGAGTGGGCACGGTCCGCCTCACAAGCCGCCCTGGAGGCTCTCGACGCGGGCCCGGCCGACGAATCCGCCTGGCGGGCCAGCATGGCCAAGGCGGTGTGCTCGGAATCGCTGCGCGACGCCGCGCACGCCAACGTGCAGATCCACGGCGGTATCGGATTCACCTGGGAGGACTCGGCACACCTCTACCTGCGCCGGGCCCGCACCGACGAAGTGCTGTTCGGCAGGCCCGCCGAGCACTGGGAACGGCTGGGATCCGAGGCAGACATACTGTGACATGCCCATCGACCAGTCGGCGCTCGACGTGCTCGTCGCCAAGGACGCCATCCGTGATCTCGTCCTCCAGTACTGCCGCGCGATCGACCGCGGCGACGTCGCCTCGGCGACCTCGCTGTACACCGACGATGCCCTCGACGAACACGGTTTCAACAGCACCAACACCGCTCGCGAGTTCCTGGAGTCACTTCCGGCGATGACCGCGGCACTGGCCGCGACGCAGCACAACCTCACCAACCACCTGATCCGGATCACCGGTCCCGACAGCGCCGAGGGCGAGGCGTATCTGGTCGCCTACCACCGCGCCGAGCGCAGGGGGACCGCTCACCTGCTGATCACCGGTGGCCGCTACCTCGACCGCTACCGCCACGACGGCCGGTGGAAGATCGCGCACCGCAAGTGCGTCGCCGACTGGACCCACGAGTTCTCGACACCGTTGACCGCCCACGCCGACAACGCCGTCGTCGGCGCCATCCCCGAGGGGCGCTCCGACGGCGACGATCCGTCTTACGCGTTCTTCGGCGCGTTCCCACGCGGTCAGCGTTTCTGACGCTCGGATAGCCCGAAGTGCTCGGCGAACCGGGTCATGTATGCCTCGGCCGCCGACGCCGAGATTGCGTCGACGTGCGCGAGGATCCGGGTCGCCCCGGCGTCGGAGACGGCCGCGACGAACGAGTCGAGCGCCGCGAAATCGGTGACAGGCACCGCGACCTGGATTTCGACATCGTTCGGATCGCGACCCGCGTCTTCGAGCAGTCCGCGCAGCCTGTCGATAGAGCGCGCGAGGTCGTCGACTGTCTCGATCGCCGCGGTACGCACCGATGAGGCGACGGCGGCCGGGTTGACCATCGGGCACCACCCGCTGCCGTGCTCGACGACGCGGCGCAGCGTCGCGGGGCTGTTGCCGCCGATCCACAGCGGCGGGTGTGGCTTTCGGACGGGCGCGTCCACGGCCATCTCACCGGAGGCGGCGAATGTCGACCCGGTGACCGGCTCTTCGGGATTCGTCCAGATCCGCCGCAGCGCAGCCAGGTATTCGTCGAACAGGCTGACCCGGTCGTCGAAATTCACACCAAGAGCGGAGAATTCGGAGCGCAGGTAGCCGGCGCCGACGCCGGCGATCAACCGGCCGCCGGACACCTCGTCCAGCGACGTCAGCGTCTTGGCCGTCAGGTAGGGGTTCCGGAACGGCAGCACCCACAGGTGCGTCATCAACCGGATCGTGGTGGTCGCGGCCGCGAAGAACGCCAGCGCCACGGCCGGATCGAACGTCTTGTGCCCGCCGGCGCGACGCCACTTCGCTGACGGCGCAGGGTGATCGGCCAGCGCGATCGCATCGAAGCCCACCGCCTCGGCGTGCGCCGACAGGGCTCGCAGCACCGCAGGCTCACGCAACTCGGGATCGGCCGTGGGTACGTCGCTGGGAAACTCGACGGTGAAGTTCATCAGTAGATCGACCCGGTCGCGCCACCGTCGAGGTGCAGGTTGATTCCGTTGAGGAAGTCGGCGTTCGGGCTGGCGAGCACGGCGACCGCATAGGCGACGTCGCTGATCTGGCCGATCCTGTGCACGGTCTGTCCGGTGCCCTTGAGCACGTATTCGGCGGCCTTGTCGATGTCGTCGCCCCAGCCGCGGCGCTCGGCGAAGGTGTGCAGGAATTCCTTGAGACCCTCGGTCATGATCATCCCCGGCATCACCGTGTTGACCGTGACTCCGGTTCCTTTCAGAGCTTTCGACAGGCCCATGGACATGTTGATCATCGCCGCCTTGGAGGGTCCGTAATCCGGTTGACCGGACGTCGGGATGATGCCCGCCGCGGAGGCGATCTGGATGATGCGACCCCAGTCTTTCTCCTTCATCGCCGGCACCAGCGCATGAATCAGATACCCGGCGGACATCACGTTGCGCTGATAAGTCACACCCCATTCCGAGACGGGCAGCGAAAACCACGACTGGACATTGGTTTCGGAGGCCCCGCCGGCGTTGTTCACCAGGATGTCGATGCCGTCGAACGCCTCGGCTGCGGTGTCGGCGACGTGCGCCGCGCCCTCCTCGGTCGCGAGATCGCCGATCGCGACGGCTGCCTGGCCGCCGTCGGCGCGGATCTGCTCGGCGACCGTTCGGGCGCGCTCGGCATTGCGCCCGTGCACCACCACCGATACGCCCTCGCGAGCCAGGGTGGACGCGATCCCGGCGCCGATTCCGGAGCTGCTGCCGGTGACGAGCGCCCGTTTGCCGTTCAGGTTGAAGTCCATGGGTCTCCCAGGTCGGTCAACTGAATTCCGGGCGCAGTTGCCCGATTGCTTGCCCCGCGGGCAGGCGCTGACTACTCTAGCGAAATAACTAAATGTTTTTCTGTTTAAGTCCACAGATCTCCGAAGGAGCCGCCGTGCCACTGCAGCCCCACATGCAGCTCATCTCGGTCGACGATCACCTGATCGAGCACCCGAAGGTCTGGAGCGACCGGCTCCCGCAGAAGTATCTGGAGGCGGGCCCCAAGATCATCGAGTGGGAGCGCCCGGACAACGGCCAGATGTGCCAGGTCTGGGAGTACGAGGGCCGCATCTACCCCTACATCGGGCTCAATGCGGTGGCGGGCAAGAAGCCCGAGGAGTACGGCATCGAACCGGTGCGCTACGACGACATGATTCCCGGCTGCTACGACCCCAAGGCTCGCGTGGCTGACATGGACATCGACGGGGTGCAGGCGATGACGTGCTTCCCCTCGTTCCCCCGCTTCGCCGGCGCGGTCTTCGCCGAGGGTGAGGACAAGGAGCTCGCGCTGCTGTGTTCGCAGGCCTGGAATGACTTCCACCTCGACGAGTGGGCCGCAACCGCGCCCGACCGGTTCGTGCCGGTATCGATGCTGCCGTTCTGGGATCTCGACGCCAGCATCAAAGAGCTTCACCGCGTCGCCGCGAAGGGCTCGAAATGCGTGACCTTCCCCGACCTGCCGGACCGCCTCGGTCTGCCGTCGCTGCACAGCGACCACTGGGATCCGCTGTGGTCGGCGTTCGAAGAGACCGATCTCGTGCTGGCTCAACACTTCGGCTCCGGCGGCTTCCCGCCGCAGATCGCCTCAGACGCCCCGTTCGCGGTGTTCATCGTGCTGATGGGCACGATCAGCATGGGCGCGCTGACGGACTGGCTGTTCTCCCCCGCCCTGCACAAGCACCCGAAGCTCAAGATCGGCCTGTCCGAAGGCGGAATCGGCTGGATCCCCTACATCCTCGAGCGCTGCGACAGCGTCTGGCGTAAGCACCGCTTCTATCAGAACATCAACCAGGAGGTGCTGCCGAGCGATCTGTTCCGCAAGCACTTTCACGGCTGCTTCATCGAGGACGACTTCGGCGTCGAGGTCCGCGACAAGATCGGCATCGAGAACATCACCTGGGAGTGCGACTACCCCCATTCGGACTCGTACTGGCCGCAGAGCCGCGAGCGCGCCGCCAAGGCGTTCGAGAACGTTCCCGACGACGAAGTGCACCAGATGGTCGAGTTGAACACGCGCAAGCTGTACAACTTCCCCCCGGCGTCATGACCCCGGAGGACGGCGGCCCGGTCGAACAGCTCCCGCTGGACGACTGGGCCGACCAGGATTTGCTGACCAAAGACGAAGCGCACGAACGCCTTCTGACCGAGATCGACCGGACCAAGGCTCGGCTGGCCGAACTCGATGAGAGCTCCCCCGACGACGATGCGGAAGTCACCCTGCTGGCACGCCGACTCAACGCGATGGAGTCCACTCGCGACGAATACGACTCCTACCTTCGCGGGAAGTGACCCCTCCCGCCCGCACGGCCCGGGGTCTCACCAGGGTCGCCACTGACGCGGCGGAGCGCCCCGCGATACTTCCCGAGGGTATCCGGCAAGAGTCAAGAGTTGAGTCGTCAGACGCCCGGCTAGGTCATGTTCATGCCGGCATCGAGCATGAGGGTGGTCCCGGTGTAATAGCGGCCGCTGTCGGATACCAGGAACAACACGGTTTCCGACACGTCCGCCGGTTCGATGATCGGGACCGGCAACGCATTCGTCATCGCCTTCGCGAGATGCTCATGCTTGCTGATCACCTCGAAGAGCCCCGGGTTCTCAACGATCATCGATGTGTTGACGCCGGTCGGTGCGATGGCCATCACCCGGATGTTCTTCACGGCGAGCCGTTGAGCGTAGGCGCGGACAAGGCCGGTGACTCCGATCTTGGCTGCCGCATATGAATCGGCCCCGCCGCTTCCGTCGGTGAGGGCCTTCAGGCCGGCCATCGAGCTCGTCACGACCATCGCGCCACCGCGATCGGACTCCGTCATGTGGGCGCTCGCGATCTGCAAGGTGTTCCACACGCCGGTGAGCATGACGCCGATGCCGAGGTCCCAAGCCGCGACTGGGTCCGGCTCATCGACGCGATTGAGCAGGATTCCAGCGTTGGCCACGACGGTGTCGACATAGCCGAACTCCGCGACACCGTCGTCAAACGCAGCTTGCAGTGCCTTGCGGTCGCGGACGTCAGCCTGCCGGGTGAGCATGCGTCGGCCGGTCTTCTCCACCAGCCTGGCAGTCTCCTCGAGGTCCTCCGGTGTCGCCATCGGATACAACACCTCGTCCAGCTGCCGGCAGATGTCGACGCCGACAATGTCGGCGCCCTCCTCCGCCAGTCGTACCGCGTGGGAGCGCCCCTGTCCTTTTCCGGCTCCGGTGATGAATGCGACGCGCCCGTCCATCGTGCCCATGCCTGTCCCTTCCATAAGTCGGTCGACTCGAGTCCGCGGCTGCCAACTGATCGAGCTACAAGCGGCCGTCGATCATGAGATCGGGGTGCACCCAGTTCGGCGAACGCTTCTCCTTGAACGCAACGAAGCCCTCGAGCGCCTCGGGACCGTCGAGGCTGACTTTCATGCCGATGCGGTCGTAGAGCCCGATGTAGGTGTCAATGCTGGACTTGACGAGCGCACGCGCTTGGGGTGCGGTACGACAGCATTGAGCGAGGACCTCACACGCCGCGGGCAACAGGTCATCGTGGGGCACCACCCGCGAAACGAGGCCCCACTCGAGCGCTTCCTCAGCCGACAGCACGCGACCCGTGAACATCAGATCGCGGGTTCGCACCGGACCGATCAACCGTGCCAGCATGTGGCTGTAGTAGGTGTCGGCGATGCCGCGGTAGAGCTCCGGCACCCGAAACGTCGCCCGCTCGCTGACGACCGCCATGTCACTACAGATGGCGATCTGCAGCCCACCTCCCTGGGCGAGTCCGTTGACGGCTGCGACCACCGGCTTGGCCGACTGGCGCAGCGTGTCGAACGGCGTCACGTCCATACCCATCGTGGCGGCGAAATCCATCCAGTTGTCCGCGGCGCGTTGGCCGAGATCGCCACCGGGGGCGAACACATCGCCGGTACCGGTGATCAGAAGGCCCGCCAGACCTTCGTCTGAGTTCATCCGCTGGATCGCGTACCGAATCCCGAAGTACATCGCCGGCGTCATCGCGTTGCGTGCCTCCGGCCGGTCGAGCACCAGTACAGCGATCGCGCCGTCCCGCTCGAACCGCAAATAGGGAGTGCCCAGCCAATCTCCGTCGGGCGGTTGTGGGCTGACGTCATTCGGCTGAGCCGACATGGCACTCCTTGCTCTGGTCCGGGAACCGATGCGGCGACGATCAGTCGTTGCGCACGGTCCCAGAGATCGGACCGCCCAAATATGGCAGTTCACTGTCGCAGTTGTCAACTGCGCGGTGCCAACACGAATTTCGCTTGCGCGCAGGGGGATTGCCGACAAGGTGGCTACGGTGACGCCCCCAGCGTCAGCGCGAGGGAAATTGCCGAGTCCCCGTATTTCAGGCGAGAAGATCCGGCAGAGCCGCGAACTCGTCGCGGATGAGCTCGTCGAGACCATGCCCCGCGGTAGCCAGCCACGCCCGGATCGCGCGTTCGAGCAGCATCATGCCGACGGCGGCAAGCAACCGGCACGCATGATCGGGAGAATCCAACCCGCGCCGCTGGGCGATCACCTCCGCCACGGTTTCGGCGTTGTCAGCATGGTTCTGCTGTTCCCTGCCGCGCAGGACAAACGAAGAAGCGACTGCTTCGTGATACTGCGCAATGCGCTGCCGACTCCTCTTGAGCCCCGGCGCGAGGATCGCGAACGATTCAGCCATCGCATGGTAGTCCGACAAGTGTTCGTCTTGCGCGAGATAGACGCCGCTGAACGAATGAATGAAGCTGTACTCACCCGAGAACAGCACCGATTCCTTGGTCGGGAAGTACCGGAAGAAGGTCCGCGGAGAGACGCCGGCCGCTTCAGCGATCTCGTCGGTAGTCGTTTGATCGTAACCCTGGGCACTGAACAGGTTCATCGCCGCATCGAGCAATGCGGTGCGCGTTCGCGCCGCATGCTCGTTGCGCGGAGAGCGGTCGCCACGCGCCACCAGCCACTTCCTTTCCGCTCACTCGACACCTGACCGTACAACGACTATCGATACGTCGTCGGCCGTACACCACGCACTCCGGCGTCAGCCGGTCGAACGTGTGTTGTTTCGACCCTCCTCTTGACACTGAAGACAGTATGACAGTTAACTGTCAACACCTGATACCTGCGGGACAACGGACGCGCACCGGGGCGCCTGATGGGGTGTCAGTTGCTCTCGTCGCCGAGCGACATGCTCAGCGCCCGGGTCAGAACTTCCAGCATCAAATCGGCGCTGTCGTAATCGGTGTCGACACTCGGCGTGGTCAAGGTCAGTTCGGCCAGCCGGCCGAGGACGGATAGGAAGATGGCTGCGCCCACCCGAATGTCGACCCCGCGCGGAAAGCCCGAACGAATGAGCAGCGCAGTGGCAGCTGCCTGGAACGGCCCCATTCCCGCGCTGACTGCGTCGGCCAGCTGCCGATTCAGTCCACCGTCGTACCACGTCTGGATGACGCTTCCGTAGGCGCGGTGGAATCGAACGTATCGACCAAGCCAGGCGTGCAACGATTCTCGAGTGAATCCATGGTCTGCGAGACTTTGGAGGTCGGCAGCGAGACCGGAGCCCTCGACGACCGCCCATTCCGTAAGCTCAGACAGAATCGCGACCTTGGTCCGGAAGTGCCGGTACAGAGTCGCCCGGCTGACGTTCGACGCCGAAGCGATGTCGTCCATCGCCACGGCGTAGTAGCCGCGATCGGCGAACAGTGCCGAGGCCGCCGCGACGATATCGGAGCGGATGGGTGACACGGGCGCAGGTGGCGCGGGGGTAGCCGGCGCCGCCCGCGCTACCGATGTGGTCGGCGTCGAACCAGTTGCAGGGCCTACGGTCTCAAGCACAGCGGGCGGCGTATCGGGAAACAACAACAACTGCAGCGCCACCGTCAGAGAGGCGGTCACGGCATCGGCGCTCGGCAGGTCCCACATGCCGCGGTACCGGTAGAGGTTGACCATGTGCGCGATTCGGACGACCGCGGCGGCTACGTCCTCAGGCGGGACGGCCCCCAAGTCGGCAGTGCGCGTACGGTCGAGCACCCTCGACACATACTGATCTGAGATGAAATCGGTCGTCTCGAAGCCGGCCGAAGGTCCCAGACCCGGAAATCCCAGCAGCACCACCGCATGCTCTTCATAGAGCTCGACCCACTGTTCGAGCCAGTCGAACAGGTTTCGTATCCCGTCCACGTCGGGACCAAGCGGTCCCAGCCGGCTTGCGTGGTCGAGCACAGCGGGCAGGCACTCTGCGGCCAGTTCCCGGTAGATGCCTTCCTTGTCCTCGAAGTACTGGTACACCGTGGCACGCGAACCGCCGGCCGCCCTGGCGATGGCGTCAATGGACGTACCGTGAAACCCCCGTTCCAGGAACAGCCGGGCGGCGCTACGCACGATGGACTGCCGGGTGTGCAGGCCGCGGCGTCCCAATTCGACGTTCGCGGGTGCGTAACCCGCGCGACGGACCTTCTCCGGCTCGTACATGACGCTCACATGATGACCCGTCCAGATCTCGCGGGCGCCGTTACCCGCCGGATTCGTCGACGGGCAGATTGCGCCGGGCCTTGCCGCGGTATCCGAAGAAGCGTTCGAAGTTGTCGTCGTTGATCGGCTGCGCGGAATTGCGCCGAACGGCAGCGCGCAGCCCCTCCAGTCGCCGCCGAGCCTTCTCCAGCTCGCTGCCGTCGCCGTGTTCGGCCAGTTCAGCGACCTGGCGTTCGGCGGCGGCGATCTCGATCCGCAGCCGCTCCCCCGCTTCGCCGAAGGTCAGCAGATCGTGGTCGTCTTCCGCGAGCTTCTCCCGCTCGGGCGCAGGCTGTTCTGTCACGCAACTCTCCTTGCTTTACGGATATGGCACACCTCATATAGTGTGAGACGACGCGTCAGAACTCAAGACACGCCGTCAGAAAGGTCATGGCTATGCCGTTGCGCGATGAGCATCAGATCGTTTCCGTGGACGACCACCTGGTCGAACATCCCCGCGTGTGGCAGGACCGCCTGCCGGAGAAGTTCCGCGAGGCGGGTCCGCGCATCATCGAGAAGGACGGGATGCACCTGTGGAGCTATGACGGGGAGATCTTCCCCACCATCGGCTTGAATGCCGTCGCCGGCAAGCCGCCCGAGGAGTGGGGGCTCGATCCGGTGCGCTACGAGGACATGATCCCCGGCTGTTACGACCCCGTGGCGCGGATCGCCGATATGGATCTCGACGGAGTGCAGGCTGCGTTGTGCTTCCCGTCGTTCCCCGGTTTCGCCGGCGGCACCTTCCAACGCGCCGCCGACAAGGAATTGGCGTTGTTGTGCGTCAAGGCCTGGAACGATTTCTACATCGATGAATGGTGTGCAACCGCACCCGAGCGGTACATCCCGTTGGCGATCCTGCCGACCTGGGATATCGATGCGTGTGTCGCCGAAGCCCAACGCGTGGCGTCCAAAGGGGCCCGCACGGTCTCCTTCCCGGACAGCCCAGTGCCGCTGGGTTTGCCGTCGTTCCACTCCGACCACTGGGACCCGCTGTGGAAGGTGTGCAGTGAAGCCCGTATGCCGGTGTCGCTGCACTTCGGTTCCGGCTCATACGTTCCCGGCTTCTCGTTCTCCTCGGTCAAGCCGATTCCCGGACAGCTCTTCGTTCCGGACGCCCCCTTCGCGGTCGCCACGGCGCTGTTCTCCACCAACCTGATGTGGACGACGGTCGA
Source organism: Mycobacterium sp. E136 (assembly GCF_001666865.1). Lineage (NCBI taxonomy): Bacteria > Bacillati > Actinomycetota > Actinomycetes > Mycobacteriales > Mycobacteriaceae > Mycobacterium > Mycobacterium sp. E136. The sequence goes on along the minus strand of NZ_LZJE01000168.1, from coordinate 3,991 downwards.
CCTGCTGCTCTCCGGCAAGCTGCAGCAGTTCCCCGACTTGCAGTTCTCTCTGGCCGAGGGCGGGATCGGTTGGGTGCCCTACATCCTCGAACGTACTGACTACGTGTGGGAACGCCACCGTTACTACCAGTCGATCGACTTCGACACCAGGCCCTCGGATCTGTTTCGGAAGCACTTCTGGGGCTGCTTCATCGACGACGAACACGGGCTGACCAACCGTCACCAGATCGGCGTCGACCGGATCATGCTGGAAATCGATTTCCCGCATTCGGATTCGAACTGGCCGAATTCGCGCAAGCGCGCCGCGGAGGTTCTCGCCGGCGTGCCCGACGAGGAATGCGCGTTGATCGTCGAGGAGAACGCCCGGCGCATGTTGAACTTCCCCCGCGTGGCGGCAAGCGAGCCTGCGCTGGTGAGCTGAACGCAGCAGCCCTTGTGTGCCCGTTGTCGCCGTCGGCGGTAACGGGCCCAACCTTCGCACGCTTGAAAGGGCGGCAAGGTCCGGCTCCGCGAGCCCGGCGTCACCGTTTGCTCTTCCCGGAAAAGCGCCTTGCTCGACGGCTGGACCTGTGCCTACACTACCCCTAAATAACTAAACATTTGTCGGTTTAGGCTATCGTATGGCTTTCGGGTAGCCCACGACTCAACGCGATGGATCGGTTCTTGACGAAAACGGCACATACCTCGCAGTCACCGGACATGTCGAGAGTCTCGGAGTCGTCCGAGGACATCGCAGCACTCCGGTCGCAGTTCCGCGCATTCTTGGAGAACGCACCCAAACCGCCGGGGCTTCGAAACTACGGACCGACACCGACCGCCGACGACATAGAGCCCGGCCGCGCTTGGCACAAGTACCTGGCGGCCAACGGTTACGTGTGTCTGCACTGGCCCGTCGAACACGGCGGCGTCGACGCCTCGGTGGCCTTTCAGGCCGCGTTCGCCGAAGAATGCGCGCGGGCGGGGGTCCCCCGTCAACTCGCCATCACCGCAATCGATCTCGTCGGCCCGGTGCTGATCAAGTTCGGCACCGACGAACAGAAGGCGCGGTATCTGGAGCCGATCAGGCTCGGCGACGACGTCTGGACGCAGTTGTTCAGCGAGCCGGGCGCCGGCTCGGACCTCGCGGGTGTGCGCACCAAGGCCGAGAAAACGCCGACGGGGTGGCGCATCAACGGCCAGAAGGTGTGGAGTTCGGCGGCCAACTCGGCCGAGTTCGGACTGTTGCTCGCCCGAACGGGGCCGGAATCCCATCGCGGATTGAGCATGTTCATCGTCCCGATGGACGCCGAGGGCGTGTCGGTGCGCCCACTGCAGCAGATGGACGGCGAGAGCAAGTTCAACGAGGTGTTTTTCGACAATGCCGAATTGGCCGATGATGCGCTGATCGGCGAGCCCGGGCAGGGCTGGACGATTGCGATCATGACGCTCGGCCGCGAGCGGTTGACGTTGGGTTCACAGGCCGTCGCGATGTTCAAACTGCACGAGAAGATGGTCGCGGCGGCGAAGGCCAGGGATGCGCTGGACCCGGTGCTGCGTCGGTCGATGGTCAAACTCTGGGCGCGGATGTGGCTGCTGCGCTACACGTGGCAGCGCGCCATCGACGAAGGTGACACCACGTCGGCGGCGTTCTCGGTGCTCAAGCTGATGACCTCGGAGACTGACCGCGATCTCGGTGACATGGCCACCGAGGTGCTCGGCACCGACGCCTGCATCGATCCCGGCGAAGGCTCGGAGGACGCCGAACTGGTGCGGGCGATGCTCGTCGGCCGCGCGCAGACCATTCTCGGCGGCACCAGCGAGATCCAGCGCAACATCCTGGGTGAACGGGTACTCGGTCTGCCCAAAGAACCCCGGTGAGGGCTGTTCTGCGCGGACACGTGCGGCCGGGAATGACGGTGGCACTGGGTGACGGCGTCGGTGCATTGAGAACTGCCGACGACGGCACCTCGGTCTGTGCGTCAATTTCCGCACTGGCCGCGGAACTCGGCGATATCCGGTTGATCGTGGGGTGGTTGACCGCGCCACTGGACGGACTGACCCCCGAGGCATTCAGTGAGGTCGTTGCCTTGATGCCGGGGTGGGGGGTGCGTGACATCCTGACCGCACCCAATGCCCGTTTCGTTCCCGTCCGGCTGAGCGCCATCCCGGCGCTGCTGCGCGACACCCTGCGCCCGGACGTGCTGGTCACCCGGTTGGTCGAGGACCATGGGCAGTATTTCTTCGCAACCGAAGTGTCGTGGCAACGCGAACTCGTCGAGGCGGGTGTACCGGTGCTGGGCATCGTCGGCGACGGGCCTGGCGCGGACGCCGGTCCCCCGTTGCCCGGTGTGCAGGTGATCGGCCGCTGCGGCGACGCACCGTTGGCGACAGCAGCACGGGCGGCCGAACCGGTCCACGAAGCGCTCGCCGACGCGGTGCTCGAGTTCGTCCCGCAAGACGCGCGGTTACAGTACGGGCCCGGCCAGTTGGGCACCGCGCTGCTGGACCGCATCCGCCAGCCCGTCGCCGTCGACACCGGGTTGTTGACCGATGCGGTCGTCGGCCTGGAGCGGCGCGGCCTGCTGGCCGAAACACCTTCGGCCACATACCTTCTCGGTACCGAGGAACTGTATGCGTGGGCCGACGGCCGGCCGATTCTGCGGGGCATCGACTACACGCACAACCTCACCCGGCTCTCCCGCGGCGCCCCGCTGATTGCGGTCAACACCGCGATCGAGATCGACCCCTTCGGCCAGGTCAACGTCGAAGGCGTCGGCGACAAGATCGTCGGAGGAATCGGCGGCCATCCGGACTACTGCGCCGCCGCCGCGATGAGCCGGGGTGGCCTGTCGATCATCGCGGTCCCGTCGTCGGTCAACGGCCGCTCCCCCTATGTCGAGCGACTGAGCAGGCCGGCGTCGACGCCCGCACACGACGTCGATCTGATCGTCACCGAGAAGGGCCACGCCGATCTGCGCGGCGCCGACTGGGACCAACGCCGCCGACTGATCGCGGCACTGTTCGAGTGAAAGGATATGCATGACAGGCGCATTGGCCGGACGAGTCGTGCTGGTGACCGGCGGAGGTCGCGGCATCGGGCGTGGACACTGCCTGGCGCTCGCCGCCCACGGCGCCGCGGTGGTGGTCAACGACCCCGGCGTCGGACGTGACGGCACCGCCGGCGACGCTGGCCCCGCGGCAGAGGTCGTCGCCGAGATCGAGGCCAGCGGCGGTAAGGCGGTGGCGCACACCGGTTCCGTCGCCTCCTGGGACGACGTCGCCGACATGGTGCGCACCGCGGTGGATACCTTCGGCACGTTGACCGGCGTGGTCAACAACGCCGGCATCGTGCGCGACGCCATGGTGGCCAACGCCACGGAGGCCGACTGGGACGCCGTCATCGCGGTGCACCTCAAGGGCACCTTCGCCGTCACCAAGCACGCGTGCGAATACTGGCGGGCCCAATCCAAGGCCGGCAACCAGATCGACGCGCGCATCGTCAACACCGTGTCGGGTGCCGGGCTGTGGGGCAACGTCGGCCAGAGCGCATACGGCGCAGCGAAAGCCGCTATCGCGAACCTCACGGTGGTCACGGCGATGGAGGGACGGCGCTACGGCGTGGTCGCCAACGCGATCTCACCCCTGGCTGTCACCAGGATCAGCGAGGACTTCTTCTCCGGTGACCGCGCCGCCGACCCGGCGCTCGACCCCGCCCGCAGCTCGGAAGTCGTGGCGTGGTTGCAGTCGGCCGAGTCGGCGTGGCTGACCGGCCAGATCCTGCGTATCGACGGCCACAAGCTCAGCCGCATCGAGGGCTTCACCGAGGCGCCGGGGCGGTATCACGCCAAAGACGGTGCGTCGCTAGACTTCTCCGAGATCGGGCAGGCCGTCAGCTGGCTCTACGGAACCACACCACGTGGGCTGGCGGGCCCGCTACCGCCGGGGTGATTTTCTCCGGGCGAGCAGACGCGAAGTGACCCGAAATCCGCGAGATTGGGGGCAGTTTGCGTCT
>NZ_LZJE01000167.1:0-1388 GCF_001666865.1 Mycobacterium sp. E136 | reverse complement strand
GACGCGCGCACCGTCCTGCACCGGCTTCTGACCGCCGACCCGGCGGCCAACGGCTATCTCGTCGATCTGACCGCGGCGGGCGGCGGCTACTCCGGCGCCGTGCTGGTGGGCGCCAGCCCCGAACTGCTGGTGGCCCGCCGAGGCGACCAGGTGGTCTGCGCCCCGTTCGCGGGCTCGGCGCCCCGGTCCCCCGACCCCGAGACCGACCAAGCGAACGGCGCCGCATTGGCCGCGTCGGCGAAGAACCTTCGCGAGCATCAGTTCGTGGTCGACACGATCCGCGACGCGCTCGACCCGCTGTGCTCCGACCTCGACGTCGCGGCCGAGCCGGAGCTTCGCAAGACCGACTCGGTATGGCACCTGGCCACCCGCATCACCGGCAAGCTTCGCGAAAGAACTATCACCGCTTTGGATTTGGCGGTCGCCCTGCACCCGACGCCCGCCGTCGGCGGAGTTCCCACGGCCGCCGCCGCCGACCTGATAGGCGAGCTCGAAGGCGACCGCGGCTTCTACGCCGGCGCCGTCGGGTGGTGCGACCAGCGCGGCGACGGCCGCTGGGTGGTCTCGATCCGCTGCGCCCAGCTGTCCGCAGATCGCCGTACCGCCGAGGCGTATTCGGGCGGAGGCATCGTCGCCGAGTCGGATCCCGACGACGAGGTCGAGGAAACCACAACGAAATTCGCGACCATCCTCACTGCGCTGGGTGTCGACAGGTGACGGAGCTGATCCGCCGGGTGCGCCCGGGCGACGAGCGCGAATTGACCGCGATGGTCCACGAACTCGCGCAGTTCGAGCACGCCGCGCACGAGTGCACGGTGACCGAAGATCAGATGCGCCAGGCGGTTTTCGGCGAGCCGGCCATCGTCTTCGGCCACATCGTCGAGGTCGACGGACAGGCCGCCGCGTGTGCCCTGTGGTTTCTGAACTTCTCCACGTGGGACGGCGTCGGCGGTATCTACCTCGAAGACCTGTTCGTGCGACCGCAGTTCCGCAGGCGCGGGCTGGCCCGAAAGTTGTTGGCCACTTTGGCCCGCGAATGTACGACGCACGGGTACACCCGGCTCTCGTGGGCCGTCCTGGACTGGAATGTCAACGCGATCGCGCTCTACGACGCCGTCGGCGGCAAGCCGCAGACGGAGTGGATCACCTACCGGGTCTCCGGCCCCGAACTGTCGGAGTTGGCTGCGGAATCTCCTTGAGCCCCAACCCATTCCAGGGTTGACGGGCTGAACAGCAAGATCAGCGTGACCACCGCCATCACACCGATGGGCGCGGCATACAGCCACTGGTTCGAGCCCACCCCCATGTAATAGACGACCGGCAGCAGCAGTAGTTGGGCGAACACCGCGATGCCGCGACCCCAGCGCCTGCCCGTCCACAACGCCCAT
>NZ_LZJE01000166.1:0-1381 GCF_001666865.1 Mycobacterium sp. E136 | reverse complement strand
CGTCGTGCCGATCCTGCGCGAGCGCGGGCTGTACAAGGGTGTGGCGACGACGGCCGCCCCGGCATCGATCCCGTTCATCGGCGCCACGCGATGACCCTCATCGCGTCGGTGGACGAGGCGCTTGACGTTGCGGCGAAACTGGCTGCCGAGTTCGAGGCCGAGGCTTCCGGCCGCGATGCCGACCGTCGGTTGCCGCACGACCAGGTGCTGGCGCTCAAGGAGTCGGGACTGCTGGCGGTGACGGTGCCCGCCGACTACGGCGGCATTGCCGCACCCGCAACGGTGCTGGCCGAAGTGTTCCGGCGCATCGCGCACGCCGACCCGTCGCTGGCGCAGATTCCACACTCGCACTTCGTGTTTCTGGAGGCCCTGCGACTGCAGGGTACCTATACGCAGAAGTCGTACTTCTACGACCGGGTGCGCAACGGCGCGTTGTTGGCCAATGCGCAGTCCGAGCGGGGCCCGCACACCATCGACGTGGACACGACGACGTTGGTGCGCCAGCCGTCGGGCGACTACCTGCTGTCGGGGCGCAAGTTCTACTCGACGGGTGCGTTGTTCGCCGACTGGGTGCTGGTGCGGGCGTCGCTGGCCGACGGCGGCGAGGTGCCGACGGCGCAGACGCCGAAGGCGGTCGCGTTCGTCGCGCGCGACGCCGAGGGGTTGTCGGTGGTCGACGACTGGGACGGCATGGGCCAGCGAACGACGGCGTCGGGCACGGTCACGCTCGACGATGTGGCGGTACCCGTCGAGCATGTGGTGCCGTTCTCGCCGATCTTCACCGGGCCGTCGGTCTACGGCGCACGGGCGCAGTTGTTACACAGCGCAATCGACGTCGGCATCGCGACGGGAGCGCTCGCGGCCGGTGTGCGTCAGGCCGAGCGGGCGCGGCCGCATTTCGAGGCGAATGTGGCCGCAGCGGTCGACGACCCGACGCTGATCACGGTCGCCGGCGAGCTGGCGGTGAAGGTGCGCGGCGCGCAGGCGCTACTGGTCGAGGCGGCGCGAGCGATCGACCATGCGGAGGCCAGCCTGAGCGACGAGACCGCGGCGGAGGCGTCGATCGCGGTCGCGGCGGCGAAGGTCGCTGCGGTGCGGGCGTCGCTGGACGCGTCGAATGTGCTGTTCGAATTGGGCGGTACGCGAAGCGCTTCGGCGTCGGGCAACCTGTCGCGGTACTGGCGCGACGCCCGCACACACACGCTGCACGATCCGACGCCGTGGAAGGTGCAGCACATCGGCCGCTACACCCTGACGGGCACACCCCCACCCCGCCACGGCCAGATCTAGGCCTGGCGGGCCGCGGCCCTTCATGTGGCGCGAGGGTGCGTGTTTGCACACGACACGCCGCGCATTGTCGGCACTTTGCGCACGCTCGCGG
>NZ_LZJE01000165.1:0-1510 GCF_001666865.1 Mycobacterium sp. E136 | reverse complement strand
CGCCTAATGGGAGGCGAACAGCGTGTCCTTGACGGGGATCTTGGTTCTCGAGCGGGACGCTGATCACTGAGCCGCCAACCGGTGAGCACTGTTGCCGCCTGGAATGAGTGTCGATTCCTAGAGCTAGATCGTGCCCCGGCTGGTTGGTGAGGTCATCTGTAGCGCTCATGGGATGTCGTGCCGATCGAGCACTGATCCATTAGGTCGCCGCTGGGTGTCCTTCGGCTCGAACAGGTTTCGTCCGCAGCTATGAAGGAGGCCAACCGATGCTGTTCGTCGGAGACGACTGGGCAGAAGACCATCACGACGTTTATCTGATGAATGAGGCCGGTGACAAGCTCGTGTCGCGTCGGCTAGCCGAAGGACTGGCCGGGATCGCACGGCTACACGAGCTGATCGCCGAGCACGCCCAGGACCCGGCCCAAGTCGTGATCGGCATCGAAACCGATCGCGGGCTGTGGGTGGACGCTCTGACCGCGGCCGGATACCAGATTTTCGCCATCAACCCGCTGGCCGCGGCCCGCTACCGCGACCGTCACCACGTCTCGGGCGCCAAGTCCGATCCCTCCGATGCCAAGCTTCTGGCCGATCTGGTGCGCACCGACCGGCACAACCACCGCCCGGTGGCCGGCGACAGCGAGCGGGCTGAGGCAATCAAGGTGCTTGCCCGGGCCCATCAGAATCTGATCTGGGCGCGCACCCGCCACACCAACGCCCTGCGCAGCACGTTGCGGGAGTACTACCCCGCGGCCTTGGAGGCCTTCGAGGATCTGGCCGACCGCGACGCGCTGGCTATCCTCGGCCGCGCCCCAACGCCCTGCGACGCGCAACGGTTGAGCCTGTCGAAGATCCGCTCGGCACTCAAAGCCGCTGGGCGGCAACGCAGTCTTGACACCCGAGCACTAGAAATCCAAGCGATGCTACGCAGCGAACATCTCGCCGCGCCCGCGGCGGTCACCGCCGCGTTCGGGGCAACCACCCGCGCAGGCGTTGGCATCGTCGCCGAACTCAACAAACAAATCAGCGATCTAGAAGCTGAACTCGCGACGCATTTTGAAACACACCCGGACGCCGACATCTACCGCTCCCTGCCAGGACTTGGTGTCATCCTCGGCGCCCGGGTGCTCGGTGAATTCGGGGATGCCCCGAACCGCTACACCGATGCCAAGTGTCGCAAGAACTACGCCGGAACCTCCCCATTGACCATCGCGTCGGGCCGAAAACGCGCCGTGCTGGCCCGCCACATCCGCAACCGGCGCCTCTACGACGCCATCGACGCCTGGGCCTTCTGCGCCATCACACGCAGCCCCGGAGCCCGCCTGTACTACGACCAGCACCGCGCTGCCGGAAACCTCCACCACCAAGCACTACGCGCCCTAGGCAACCGCCTCGTCGGCATCTTGCACGGCTGCCTACGCCACCACACCACCTACGACGAAGACACAGCCTGGACACACCGACAACCCGCCGCAGCGGCTTGACAACTTACGCACCTGGGATGTCTAGCCGG
>NZ_LZJE01000164.1:0-500 GCF_001666865.1 Mycobacterium sp. E136 | reverse complement strand
TCGATCTGCTTCCGCGACGGCGATGAGGTCGAGTTCGGCAGCCGCAACGAACGCCCGCTGACCCGCTACTTCCCCGATGTCGTCGAGGCGGTGCGCGACGAGCTGGCGCCGCGATGCGTGCTGGACGGTGAGATCGTCGTCCCCCGCGAATTCGGCGGACGCACCCGGCTGGACTGGGAGTCGCTGAGCCAGCGCATTCATCCCGCTGCCAGCCGCATCAAGATGCTGTCGGAGCAGACGCCCGCGCACTTCATCGGCTTCGACGCACTCGCGTCCGGCGACACCTCACTGCTCAAGCAGCCGTTCCGGATCCGCCGCGAGGCACTCCTCGACGCGGTGACCGAGAAGCAGTGGTGCCACGTCACCCGAACCACTGAGGATCCCCAGCTCGCGGTGCAGTGGCTGGCGGAGTTCGAGGGTGCCGGCCTCGACGGCGTGATCGCCAAGCGGCTGGACGGCCCGTATCTGCCCGGCAAGCGCGAGATGGTCAAGGTCAAGCA
>NZ_LZJE01000163.1:0-1430 GCF_001666865.1 Mycobacterium sp. E136 | reverse complement strand
CGGTCGCTGAGGTGTTGGAGCAGGTGCGTGCGCGTAGCCTGGCCGCGTTCGAGCATCAGGATGTGCCGTTCGAGGTGCTGGTGGAGCGGCTCAATCCGACGCGGAGCTTGAATCATCATCCGCTGGTGCAGGTGTTGTTGGCTTGGCAGAACAATGTCGCTGGTGATCTGCGCCTCGGTGATGTGCAGCTGACCCCGATGGCTGCTGACACGCACACCGCCCGGGTTGATTTGACGTTCTCTTTGGGTGAGCAGTGGAGTGAGGCCGGTGAGCCCGTCGGTATCGGCGGGGATATCGAGTTCCGCACCGATGTGTTCGATGCGGCCAGCATCGAAGCGCTCGTTGAGCGGTTGCAGCGGGTGGTGGTGGCGCTGTGTGCTGATCCGTCCCGGCGGTTGTCATCGATTGATGTGCTCGATGAGCGCGAGCACGTGGAGTTGCAGGCGTGGGGCAACCGGGCAGCGTTGACCGAGGCCGAGTCCACGTCGTTGTCGATTCCGGCGTTGTTCGCCACCCAGGTGGCTCGCGCTCCAGAGGCAGTGGCCATCACTTATGGCGCTCGTTCGTGGACGTATCGCGCACTCGACGAAGCCGCCAACCGCATGGCCCATCTTCTGGCCGGTCACGGCGTGGGACCCGGACAACGGGTGGCACTGCTGCTGAAACGCTCACCCGAGGCAGTCGTTTCAATCCTCGCCGTACTCAAAACCGGCGCAGCCTACGTGCCGATCGACCCAGCGCATCCGGACGCGCGGATCGGGTTCGTGCTCGCCGACGCCGCTCCGACGGCCGCGATCACCACCCGCGCACTGCACTCGCGGCTTTCCGGCCATGACGAAATGGTGGTCGTCGACATCGACGATCCGGCCGTCGATACCCAGCCGCGCACCACGTTGCCGGTGCCGTCACCCGACGATATCGCCTACTTGATCTACACCTCGGGAACCACAGGGACCCCGAAGGGTGTGGCGGTGGCGCACCGTAACGTGGTCCAGCTGCTCGATGCGCTGGAGGCTGATGTGCCGACGGCCGGGGTGTGGTCGCAGTGCCATTCGTTGGCATTCGACTTCTCGGTGTGGGAGATCTTCGGGGCGCTGATGAGCGGCGGGCGGTTGGTAGTGGTGCCCGACGCAGTCGTGCGCTCGCCCGAAGAACTTCACGCGTTGTTGGTCGCCGAACAGGTCGGCGTGCTCAGCCAGACGCCTTCGGCGTTTTACGCCCTGCAGGCCGCCGACGGACTGGCCCCGGAGTTGGGTGATCAGCTGAAACTCGAGACGGTCATCTTCGGTGGGGAGGCGCTCGAGCCTGCCCGTCTGGGTGGCTGGTTGGGGCGTCATCCGGGGTTGCCGCGACTGCTGAACATGTACGGCATCACCGAGACCACGGTGCATGCCTCGGTGCGCCAGATCACCGCCGCAGACGTGGAGAGC
>NZ_LZJE01000162.1:0-4528 GCF_001666865.1 Mycobacterium sp. E136 | reverse complement strand
ACAGCCCGCGCTCGCGCAGGATCGGCACGACGTGGTCGACGAACAGCTCGAGCCCGGAGGGGAACACGTCGGGCATCAGGTTGAACCCGTCGACCGCCCCCGCGACGAACCACTCCTCGATCGCGTCGGCGATCTGCTCTGGCCCGCCGATCACCAACCGATGCCAGGTGATCACCCGGTCGAGCAGCTCCCGCACCGTCAGGTTCTCCCGACGCGCCAGGTTCACCACGATGTCGCGGGCGCCCTGCGATCCGTGATCGGTCACCGCCTCGTCGAGCAGATACTGCGGAAGCGGCTTGTCCCACGACAGCTCCGACGGGTCGACCGACAGCTGCGACGCCAGATGCGCCAGCCGACGCTCCCCTGCCAGCTCGTTCAGCTCTTCGTTGCGCCGCCGCGCCTCCTCGAACGTGCTGCCCAGCACGAACGACAGCCCCGGCATGATCCGGATCGCATCCCTTGGCCGCCCGTACGCCGCACTGCGCGAACGTAATTCAGCTGCGTTGCGTAAGGCATCCTGCAACGACGCCTGCGCTGCGAACACCCCGTCGGCGTACTTCGCCGCCAGATCCAGCCCGCCCGTCGACCCGCCGGCTTGGAACAACACCGGATGCCCCTGCGGCGACCGGGGCAATGTCAGTGGCCCGTCGACGCTGAAGAACTCGCCGCGATGCTCGATCGTGTGAATCGCGCCGACCCTGCTGAAGGCCCCTGACTCCTTGTCGGCGAGCACCGCGTCGTCGTCCCACGAATCCCACAGCGCGCGAACTACATCGATGAACTCTGCTGCGCGCCGGTATCGGTCGCGCCGGTCCGGCTGACCGGAGACCTCGTGCCCGTGGCCGAAGTTGTTCCACGCGTACGGGTCACTGCTGGTGACGACGTTCCACGCGACCCGCCCGCGGCTCAGGTGATCCAGTGTCGCGAACCGACGCGCAATGTTGTACGGCTCCTCGAACGACGTCGATACCGTGCCGATCAGCCCGAGATGGGTGGTGACCGACGCCAGCGTCGACAGCAGAACGATCGGGTCCAACGCAAGCGGCGGCGCCGTCAATGGCGCGTCCGGCGGCTGGAACAGCGACGGGCTGTCGGCCAGAAACAACGCATCCAGCGTGCCGCGCTCGGCGATTCGTGCGACCTCGATCCAGTACGACGGGTCGGCGAACCAGTTCGGGTCCGCGCTGGGATGTTGCCACGCCGCCGGGTGCATCCCGTCGGACAGCACGTTGACGCCGAGGTGCAGCTCCCGCTCGGTCATGCCGGATCACCGGGCAGTGCCAGTTTTTTCACCTCGGGATCGTTGGCGATGTAGGTCTGCACCCGCGGGTCCTCGAACGCCTTGATGAGGTTCTGGATGTTTTCGGTGTCGACGTAATCGCTGCCGACGGTCAACACCGAGGCGAACTCGTCGGGCGACGTCGGCGCGAAGATCAGCTTGTCCTCCGGGACGCCCGCCGCCAGGAACGACTCCGCATACCCGACGATCGCGTCGAGGTCGCGCAACGCGCGGGGCTGGGCGCCGAGATCGAGCAGCGTGAACTTCAGGTTCTTCGGGTTGGCGACGATGTCCTTCTGCGTCGCAGTCCACTTGTCGACCGCGGGGTCGAGCGTGATGAGCCCCGCCCGCTCCAGTAGCCACAGCCCCTGCGCCTCGTTCGCCGGGTCGGAGTACAGCGACACATTCGCCCCGTCCGGCAGCTGCGCGGGGTCGGTGTACTTGTCGGACCAGATGCCGAAGCCCCACCGGAACACCGGCGTCGCCGCCTCCTCGCGGAAGTCGGGGTTGGCCTCGAGTACCTGGCCGAGCCACAGCTTGTGCTGGTAAATGGTGCCGGCCACCTCACCGTCGCTGACCGCACGGTTGATCGTGTTGCTGTCCGCCAGCCCGCGGAACGCCACCGTGATCCCGTGCCTGGGCGCGACCTCTCGGGCGATGTACTCGATCAGCGCCTGCTCGGCCGCGTTGCCCTCGTTGGTGGCGACGACGAGCGTCGCGCCCGCAATCTCGTTCGGAGACTGCGCTTTGCAGAAGAACACGAACCGCGCGGCGATGATGAGCGCCACGACGAGGACGAGGCTCAACGCGATCCACACCCACTTCGGTCTGCGCTCGAGCTCAAATCCGTGGTCGCCATCGACCGGCGTCGTTGTCGTTGCCATGCCTTCCTCTCAGGCTGTCGCCGCGCGCACCTGCGCATGCGGAGTGGTGAACCGGACAAGCGCATCGCCGATCAACTGCACCGCGGCGACGGTGATGACCAGGATGACGATCGTGGCGAGCATGACGCCCTGATCGAAGCGCTGGTAGCCGTATGTCACTGCGACGTAACCGATTCCGCCCGCACCGATGGTCCCCGCGATCGCGGAGTACTCGATCATCGCGATGACGTTGATGGTCAAGCCGCCGAGGATCGACGGCACCGCCTCGTTGATCTGCGCGGTGTGGATGATCTGCAGCCGCGACCCGCCCGACGCGCGCGCCACCTGCACCACCGACGGCGGCACCGAGCGCAGCGAGTTCTCGACGATCCTGGTGAAGAACGCGATGCCGGCCAACGACATCGGCACCACCGCGGCGGCGATACCGATGTTCGTGCCCGTGACGAAGTGGGTGAACGGCATGATCGCGGCCATCAGGATCAGGAACGGCAAGGACCGGCCGACGCTGATGATCCAGCTCAAAACCGTGTGCAGGGTCGGGTTTTCGAACAGTCCGTCCGGCGCCAGGTTGTGCACCAGTGCGCCCAGCGGGACGCCGACCAGCACCACGATCGTCATCACGATGCCGACCATGATCAGCGTGTCGAGCAGGGCCGGAAACAGCAGGGCGGACAGCTCGTTGAACGGGACCTTGGCGCTAGCCAAGACGGTCTCGGTCACGCCACACCCTCCAGCTCGCCGACGTGCACGCCGCTCGTCGTCGCCAAGCCGTAGCGCCCCAGCACGTCCGGTACCCGCGCGCTGAGACCGTCCGCGATGCCCAGCGTCGCGCTGCCGACGGTCACCCCACCGACCTCCTGCACCGATGCGCCCAACACCGACAACGGCGCACCGAGATCCGCCGACGCGCGGGCGATCCAGTCCGACGGCACATCTGGCGCGTCGTACACGACCTGCCACACCCGCTGCCCTGTTGCCGCGCCCGCGGCGACGCCTTGCGGGCGCAGTTCCGCGCCGAGGCCGGAGTCTGGGTCTGTGAGCAGATCGACCAACCGGCCCGATTCGACGATGCTGCCGTGATCCAAGCGGGCCACCGAGTCGGCGATCTTCAGCACGGTGTCCATCTCGTGGGTGATGAACACGATGGACAGGTTCAGGTCGTCGCGCAGTTCGCGCAGCAGGTCGACGACCGACGCCGTGGTCGTCGGGTCCAAACCGGCCGTCGCCTCGTCGGACAGCAGCACCGACGGACGCAGCGCCAACGCCCGCGCAATCCCGACTCGCTGTCGCTGACCCCCTGACAGCTGGAACGGGTAGTGGTTGGCGCGTGACGTCAGGCCCACGCGGTCGAGCAGTTCGGCGACGCGCTTGCGCGTTTCGGCGGCCGTGACACCGAGGTACTCCAGCGGCAGCGCGACATTCTCGGCCGCGGTGCGGCGTTCGAACAGCCCCGACGACTGGAACACCGTGCCGATCCGTCGGCGCGCGACGCGCAGCTTCTGCGATGACAGTGTGGTGAGGTCTTCACCGTTGACGACGACGGCACCCGACGTCGGCAGCGTCAACAGGTTGATGCATTGCGCGAGAGTGCTTTTGCCCGCCCCGCTGGGGCCGACGACGGCGAGGATCTCGCCGGCCTCGACGCGGAAGTTGATGCGGTCGAGCACGACGGTGCGGTGCTCGCCGGTTCCGTAGATCTTGGTCAGGTCGGTCAGCTCGATCATGAAGGTCCTAGTGGAGGGGAAGATGCGCAGGCGTCATCGCCGTTGGGTTCACGCTGCCAAATGCGTTGTGCGGACCGACACCTTTGCGCTCACGGTGAATCGATGCCAATGATGTTCAGCCTGATCGAAACCATGGGCTTTGCGCGATCTGCCGCCCAGACTTTCGGACACATGAGCATCGACGAGTCTGTCTCGGTCACCGAATCACAGCCACATGGGTTCACCATCGCGAAGCGACGCCGGTGGCCGTTCCTGTTGATCGGAGCAGTCGTGGTGGCCGCCGTCGTCGCCGTGTTCATCATCGCGCGCACCAGCGGCACCGCGTCACCCAATGAGACCGCCGGCGCCACGCTTGATGTCGTCTACCTCGACTCGAATCCGGCCGAGAAGCTGATCATCGAGTACATCGCCGAGAACATCGCGCCGGACTACGACGTGAAGGTCGGCGCCGTCGGGCTCGGCGACAGTACGCAGATCAACCAGGCCATCGGCGACGGCCGCTACGCCGGAACGATCTTCCAGCACCGGCACTGGCTGCAGCAGGTCCTCGACGCCAACCCCGGTTTCCGCGAAGAGGCCGCGACGGGTCCATTCTTTCACTGGGTGTTCGGCATCTGGTCGGACAAATACAAGGCGCCGCA
>NZ_LZJE01000161.1:0-48194 GCF_001666865.1 Mycobacterium sp. E136 | reverse complement strand
GACTGCGCGAGTCCAACGACTCGTTCCTGCGTTTCGCATTACGGGCCGACGCGATCGCCAGCGGGCTGATGGGCCTGGCCGGTGTCTTGCTGGCGGGGTGGCTGGCCGAGATCTCAGGGACGTCGGTCGCATTCGAGTACGCGGTGGGCGCTGTCTTCATCGCGTTTGCGATCGGTGTGTTCGCATTCGCCGCCATGCCGTCGGTGAAAGCCACCGGCATCGTGATCGCTGTCGGAAACGTGGCGTACACCGTCGCCACCGTCGTGTTCGTCTTGGCCGACGTCTTCCCGCTGACGACCACCGGAGTCGTGCTGACCCTGGCGACCGGCGTCTACACGTTGGTGATGGCCGAACTGCAATACCAGGGAATCCGCCGCATCAATCGGTGACGGTTACAGCTTGCGCAGGCGCAACCGGTTGATCGAATGGTCGGCGTCCTTGCGCAGGCCCATCAGCCCGCTGGCGATCGCGTCGGCCCGTAATGCGAAACGCAGGAACGAGTCGTTGGACTCGCGCAGTCTTGGCGTGGAGATAGCGGTCATCGTATTTCCTTTCTGGTGGGGTGAGGGGACCGTTCCGGAGCCGACGCCGCAACCTCTGACGACGGCGGCTCCGGACCAGTCATGTGGGGATCACGTCAGGCGACGGATCCCGAGGTATTGAGCCCACGCGAACGCGACGGTCGCGACGGTGAACGCGGCGATGCCCACGACGCCGAATTCGGTCAGCGGCAGCAGGCCGGCCACCAGCACCGCGCTCACGACGACCGCGAACGCGACGTTGCCGGCGAGCACGCCGACGCCGAGGCGCCGAACGTCGGGCACCGCGGCGCCCAGGAACAGCGCGAGGCCGTAGGCGACGAGCGCTGCGCCGGCGATCCACTCGCTGGTGGCCGACAGGCCGCTCACTCGGGAGAGCGGATCGGCGGCCATCACGATGATCAGCCCGAGGCCGCCGCACAGGGTCGCATCGGCGCGCAATGCGAAGCGCAGGAGGGAGTCGGTCCCGACATCGCCGTCGTCGGCGGTGTCGCGGATCGGGCGGGTTGCTGTGGTCATGGCACCGACACTGCTCAGATCCCGCTGCCAGATCGACGCAGAACGCTGCCAGCTACTGCCAACCGCAGGTCACGGGTTCAGGCGTCGCTTCGCGCGGCGACCAGGTTGCCGCGCAGGTCGGCGGCGATCAGCCGCGCCGCCGCGTTCTGCCAGTTGTGCAGCGACCGTTGCGGCACCTCGGTGACGAACCACTGCCAGGCCTGGCGGGCGACGGGATCGAGCCCGGCGGCGGTGGCGTTCTGCGCGTAGGCCCGCACCCCGACGACGTACGGGAAGTACAGCGAGTTGTAGTGGCGCCACTCCTCGGTTGTGCCGAACTCGCCGCCGTCGCGCGGCTTGAGCCGGGCGATGCGCTCGGCCAGCAGCGCCTTGAGTTCCGTCGCGCGTTCCAGCGGCTGATCGGGTGCACCGCGCGCCGCCAACCGGTCGTCGATGATCGGCAACCGGGTCAGCGGGCTGGCGATCAGCTTCGAGAGATCGCCGTAGTGGCCCAGCGCGCGGCGGGTCAGCCGGGCGAACGCCTCCTCGTCGACGCCGTCGAGCGGGTTGTCCTTACGCAGCGGCAGCGCGGCCTCGGTACTGCGCAGCGCGGCGCGGTCGGCGCGCAGGGTCGGCGACCGCGAGAACGCCAACCTGTCGAGCGCGCCGGCCAACGGGTCGGCCAGCACGTTGATCGCGATCGCGACCGCCAGGCTGGTGAACAGCAGTACGGTCAGCGCGGTGTCGTGGCCGGTCACCGCCAACCCGACCAGGGCCTGCCCGCCGAACAACACCGCCACCACCGTCGTCGCCGCGAACGAGCGCAACATGTCGGCGCGCAGCGCCTGTCCCTCGTCGAACGCGTCGCCGATCGCGACCGCCAAACCCAGCAGCGCCACGTCGAACCCCGTCGACGCCAACGCCAGCCAGCTCGGCACCAGACCCAGAGGGATCACCAGGATCGCGTTGCCCAGCGCGAAGAACAACGTCGCGATCACCACGAACCCGACTACCCGACGCGGCTGCGACCGGCGAATCACCGCGTGCACAAGCGCTCCCAGCGACGACAGCGACACCGCCGCGAACATCACCCAATGCCCGGTCCGCAGCGGACCGTCGACGCTTGAAGCCATCGCGGCGCCGACGAACGCCGCCGCGGCGACCGCCGCCACCAAGCCGAGCTCACCCGCGCGGCTGCGCCAGGTGTCACGCGGCCGGGACATCTCGAGGAGCACCGCGAACCATGCGATGCCGGGAACGGCGACGAGGTAGACCTCGATGCGGCCGAGCACGTCGGCGCCGCTGATCGTGCGCACGGCGTCCAGCGCCACCACCGCCGCGAAGCTCGTCAACCCGATCGCGGCCAGAACCAGCACGGGTTTTCGGGGGTCGCGGGCCAGCAGATAGAGCCCCAACCACCAGCTGAGCGCGAAGACCACCGCCGACAGCGCAGCCATGTTCTCAGTGTGGCATCACATTCCGTACCGGCGATGGCGGCCGGTGTAATCGCGCAGCGCGCGCAGAAAGTCGACCCGGCGGAACGCGGGCCAGTACGCCTCGGTGAACCACATCTCCGAATAGGCGCTCTGCCACAACAGGAAGCCCGACAGCCGCTGCTCCCCCGACGTCCGGATGACCAGGTCGGGATCGGGTTGGCCGGAGGTGTAGAGGTTCTCCGAGATCGCGTCGATGGTGACGGCCTCGATGAGCTGTTCACCGGTGCTGCCGTTGGCCAGCTCCTTGGACAGCAGTTGGCGCACGGCGTCGACGATTTCCTGGCGGCCGCCGTAGCCCACGGCGAGGTTGACATGGAAAGTGTGGGTAGGAGCCTCCGACTGCGTCGACCCGACCGCATCGCGCAGCCGGCGCGCCGGTTCCTCGCCGATCAGCTCCAGATCGCCGACCGTGCGCACGCTCCAGTGGTTGGCAGGCGCGCAGATCTCCTCGACGACGTCGGTGATGATCTCGATCAGCGGGGACAGCTCGTCCGGGGCGCGCTGCAGGTTCTCCGTCGACAGCAGATACACCGTCGCCATCTCGATGCCGATCTCCTGGCACCAGCGCAGCATCTCGGCGATCTTCTTGGCGCCCATCCGGTATCCCACGCTGACGTCGTCGTGGCCAAGGTCACGCGCCCAGCGGCGGTTGCCGTCGCACAAAACGGCAATATGGCGTGGCAGTTGGGATTTGGCCCGCGCCAGCTCCTGGCGGAGCCGCAACTCGTACAGCCGGTAGGCCGGCTCTTTGAGGCGCGGGGGAATGAGCTCCACGAAGATCCAGACTACTGTGAGGTTCGATAACCCCCATGGCATTAGTGGAGGTGACATGACGCGATCCATCGACGAGACCGATTCCGACAAGGCGCGCGACCCGCAGAGCAGCCCGGAGGACTTCCCGGAAGCCGTCGTCGACGGTGTCGCCAACTTCATCAACAAACCGCGTGCCCGAGGCTGGATCCACGTCTACGCGGCGGTGATCGCCGCCATCTGCGGCGCCGCGCTGGTGTCGGTCTCCTGGTCGGTGCAGTCCACGCGCGCGGGCATCGCGACCCTGATCTACACGCTCACCATCGTGGCGATGTTCAGCGTCAGCGGCGCCTACCACCGGGTCAACTGGAAGTCCCCGACCGCCCGCAAGTGGATGAAGCGACTAGACCACTCGATGATCTTCGTGTTCATCGCGGGCAGCTACACGCCGTTCGCCCTGTTGGCCCTGCCGGAGACCGACGGCATGGTGCTGTTCTGGATCGTCTGGGGCGGGGCGATCGCGGGCGTGCTGCTCAAGTGCTTCTGGCCGTCGGCGCCGCGGTGGGTGGGCGTGCCGCTCTACATCCTGCTGGGCTGGGTGGCGGCCTGGTTCGTCGGACCGATCACCCACGGCGCGGGGGTCGCCGCGCTGGTGTTGTTGATCGTCGGCGGCGCGCTCTACAGCATCGGCGGCGTGCTCTACGCGCTCAAGTGGCCCAACCCGTGGCCGACGGTGTTCGGCCACCACGAGTTCTTCCACGCGTGCACCGCGGTGGCGGCCATCTGCCACTACATCGCGATGTGGTTCGCCGTCTTCTAGACGTTCCCTAGAGCTGGGTGACGTTCTCCGGGGTCCAGTAGGCCTTCATCGAGGCGATCTTGCCCTCCTCGTTGAAGGTCATGACGCTGATGATCTCGATGCGCATCTTGTTCTCGCCGAGGTCGATGGTCAGCGACCAGAAGAACGCCACCTCGTTTCCGAGCGCGCGCAGCGTGACGACGTCGGCCTGGGCGCCCATCGTGGGCAGCGCGTCGTAGAACCCGCGGATCGCCTCGCGGCCGATGTGCACCTCACCGCCGACCGGATCCTCGACAGTGGCGTCGTCGGCGTACAGCTCGGCGATGTCGTCGGCCTTGCCCTGGGCGGCCAACTCGAGGTAGCGGGTGACGGTCTTGGCGTTGTCTTCCGGCGTCGGCATGCGCCGAACGCTACACGGACGCGCCCAGTGCGGCAGCGAGTTCCAGTGCGGTGGTGACCGGCAGGTCGCACGTTCGGCCGCGGCACACGTGGGCGGCGTCGGCACCGTCGACGCGATCGCGGTCGGTCAGCAGCTCGGACGAGTTCACCGCACCACCGACGACGACAGCCCCGCCCGGCGCGAGCCGCCGCGCGGCCGACAACAGCTCCGACCGCGCCGAGTCGCACGCCACCGCGATCTGGATGGGCCCGCGCACCGCCGCCTCCGCGACCGCGAGCCACTGACCTCCGGAACGCGGCAGCCGGGTCAGGATCGGTGTGGCCGCCGCCAGCGTGGCGTCGGCCGCCGCGGCGTAGCGGTCGGCCCGTTCGGCCGGTACCAGGTGCGCCGCGGTGAGCAGTGCCTCGGCGATCAGCGACGCTCCCGAGGGCGTCGCCCCGTCGAGGGGGTCGGCCGGGCGGACCATCAACGCCTCGGCGTCGTCGGCGGTGTCGAACCACCGGCCGGGGCGCTGCGGGTTGGCGAAGTGGTCGAGCGCGATGTCGAGCAGCGTCGTCGCCGCTTCCAGCCACTGCGGATCGCCGGTCATCTGGTGAACGGTCAGCAGACCGGTGGCCAGCGCGCCGTGGTCCTCGAGGATTCCGGTGCTGTCGCCCACCCGCCCGCCGAGGCTGGCCCGACGGAGCCTGCCGTCCACCACGTGCAGGTCGCAGATCGCCCGCGCGCATCGCGTTGCGGCGTCGAGGAATTCGGGCCGGTCGAGTGCGACGGCGGCTTCTGCCAGCGCGGTGATGGCCAGCCCGTTCCACGCGGTGACGATCTTGTCGTCGCGGCCCGGTTGGGGCCGGGTGAGCCGAGAAGCCAGCAACGCCGCCCGCACCCTGGCGAATCGTTCCGGGTCCTCGGGGTCACGCGGCAACTGCAGCACCGATGCGCCGCGCTCGAAGGTGCCCTCGTCGCTTACCGCGAAAAGCTCTGCCGCCCAACGTCCGTCGTCGCAGCCGAGGACCTCGCGCAGCTGCGCAGGGGTGAACACATAGGTCAGCCCCTCCACCCCGTCCGCGTCGGCGTCCAATGACGAGGTGAACATGTCGTCGGCGCCGAGCTCGTCGATCATGAACGTGGCGGTCTCGGCGGCGACCCTGTGCGCCAACGGATTTCCTGTCCGCCGCGCCCAGTGCGCGTACACCCGCAACAGCAGGGCGTTGTCGTACAGCATCTTCTCGAAGTGTGGGACCACCCAGGCCGCGTCGACGCTGTAGCGCGCGAAACCCCCGGCCAGCTGGTCGTAGATGCCGCCGCGGGCCATCGCCGTGCAGGTGCGCTCGACGGTCTCCGCCGGCATGATGTCGCCGGTGCGCTCGTGGTTGCGCAACAGTCCCTCGAGCAACGCCGACGGCGGAAACTTCGGAGCGCCCGCGGGATTCGTGGCGAACCCGCCGCGGGCCACGTCCTCGTCCTGCAGCACCGCGGCGACGGCGTGGTCGCACAGGGCCGGTTGCAGCGGCGGCCCCCCGCCGGGCAGGCCGGCCGCCATCGACCGCAGCTCCTCGGTGATCCGATCGGACGCCTCCTCCACTTCACCGCGGCGGTTGCGCCAGGTGTCGGTCACCGCGGCCAGCAACTGGAGGAACGTCGGCTTCGGATAGTAGGTGCCGCAGAAGAACGGCCTGCCGTCCGGGGTGAGGAAGCAGGTCATCGGCCAGCCGCCCTGGCCCGTCAGCGCGACCGTCGCGTTCATGTACACCGCGTCGAGGTCGGGCCGCTCCTCGCGGTCGACCTTGATGCAGACGAACGCGTCGTTCATCGCCGCGGCCACCTCGTCGTCGTCGAACGACTCGTGAGCCATCACGTGGCACCAATGGCAGGCCGCGTAGCCGATCGACAGCAGGATCGGTACGTCACGAGCGGCCGCCTCGGCCAGCGCCTCGGGCGTCCATTCGCGCCAGTGCACCGGGTTCCCGGCGTGCTGGCGCAGATACGGGCTGGTGGCCCGCGCGAGGGTGTTAGCCCCCGGGCTCACGCTTCGTCCCGTCGGGCGGCGCCTCCGATTCACTCGGCGCCTGCGCTCCGTCGGACGGCTCGGCGATCTGCTCCGACTCCGGCGCCTGCACGTCGAACGACTTCGGCACCTTGCGCAGCTGCCGGTTCATCGACCACACCAGCAGGAACGTGCCGATCAGGAGCAGCACGACGACCAGAAGGCCGATCGGGCTGGCCTTTCCGAAGTCGGGTCCGGTGTCCCGTGGCGGGTCCTGGGCCAGCATGCCGACGGCGAGCAGCAGGTTCATCGGTCCTCGATCCCGGCGAAGAGGTCGTCCTCGGGCAGCGACACCGGCACCCGGGAGCGGGCCAGCTCGAACTCCTCGGTGGGCCAGAGCCGTTGCTGCCACTCGATCGGGGCACGGAAGAAGTCTCCGTTGGGGTCGATCTGGGTGGCATGCGCGCGCAGCGCGTCGTCGCGCACGGCGAAGTACTTGGCGCACTCGATGCGGGTGGTCACCCGCTTGGCGAAGATGTCGTGGTCGGGGTCCCAGTGCTTGAGCCACTTGTCGAAGGGCCCGACCTCGCCGTGTTTGGCGAACTCGTCCTGCAGCAGTTGCATGCGCTGCCGCAGGAAGCCGTGGGTGTAGTACAGCTTCTGGACGTTCCACGGCTCGCCGGCGTCCGGGAACAAGCGGTGGTCGCCGGCCGCCTCGTAGGCAGCCATCGACACCTGGTGGCACCGGATGTGGTCGGGGTGCGGGTAGCCGCCGTTCTCGTCGTAGGTGGTCATCACGTGCGGCCGGAACTCGCGCACGACGCGGACCAGCGCCTCTGCCGGTTGCTCGAGCGGGACCACGCCGAGGCAACCTTCCGGCAGCGGTGGCGGCGGGTCGCCTTCGGGCAGGCCGGAGTCGACGAAGCCGAGCCAGTGGTGTTCGACACCGAGGATCTCGGCGGCCTTGGCCATCTCGTCGCGGCGGATCTCGGCCATCCGTCCGTGGACCTCGGGCAGGTCCATGGCGGGGTTGAGGATGTCGCCGCGCTCGCCGCCGGTGAGCGTCACGACGAGCACGCGGACGCCCTCGTCGACGTACCGAGCCATCGTGGCGGCGCCCTTGCTGGACTCGTCGTCCGGGTGGGCGTGCACCGCCATCAACCGCAGTTCGCTCAACCTGCTCTGCCTTACCATCGCGCTGTCGTCTCCGGCCATATCAACCCGCGGAGACTTTTCAGTAGTCCCTATAGTTCCAGTTCTGTAGATCTATCCGACCGACGGGCATAGAAAACTAGATGATCGATCGCCCCGCCGCACGCTATGGGCGTCAGCGGCTGTCCCGTGGCCGCCGCCGCTGGATCGTCGTCGGCTTGACCCTGCTCGCCCTCGGCGTGGGTGTGGCGATCGCCGTCGTCGCGTTCGACCGGTTCGAAGGCGAGCCGGTCAAGGGTGAGCTGAGCGCATACGAGCTGATCGACGACCGGACGGTGTCGGTGACGATCAGCGTCACGCGGGAAGACCCGTCCCAACCGGCCGTCTGCATCGTTCGGGCACGGTCCATCGACGGCGCCGAGACCGGTCGGCGCGAGGTACTGATACCGCCGTCGACGCAACAGACCGTGCAAGTGACCGCGCCCGTCAAGGCCACCCGCCAGCCCGTGATCGGCGACATCTACGGCTGCGGGGCCGACGTGCCGCCCTATCTCGTGGCGCCTTGAGATCACGGTGATTCGTCGGCCCAGCAAACGGCGAACTGCGAATTTGTGAAAACCGGTTGACCCTTCGGTGCTACCATGGGCGAGTACACGGTTCCTGCTGGAGCCGTGTATTGCTGCATTTGGTGCTGTGATCGAACGCGCCGACGCGGCAATACACGTCAAGCCCCGGCGCCGTACCACCAGACTTCTTACGCGAGAAGAGCGCGAGAACACGCAATAGACAGGAGCGCGACGACATGACCGATACGCAGGTCACCTGGCTCACGCAGGAGGCATTCGACCGGTTGAAGGCGGAGCTCGACCAGCTGATCGCCAACCGGCCCGTCATCGCCGCTGAAATCAACGACCGTCGCGAAGAGGGCGACCTCCGCGAGAACGGCGGATACCACGCCGCCCGCGAAGAGCAGGGCCAACAGGAGGCCCGGATTCGTCAGCTGCAGGAACTGCTCAACAATGCCAAGGTCGGCGAAGCGCCCAAGCAATCCGGTGTCGCGCTGCCCGGCTCGGTGGTCAAGGTGCAGTACGGCGACGACGAGAACGACACCGAGACCTTCCTGATCGCCACCCGCCAGGAGGGCATCAGCGACGGCAAGCTCGAGGTGTACTCGCCGAAGTCGCCGCTGGGCGAGGCGCTCATCGACGCGAAGGTCGGCGACGTGCGCACCTACACGGTGCCCAGCGGCAGCACGGTCAAGGTGAAGCTGCTCGAGGCCGAGCCCTACCACGCCTGACCGAGGCCTCCGGCTGAATTCGGGTCCGGGGGTGGGGGCGGTTTAGCATCCGCTCATGGCGCAGATCGCCGAGGACCTGTTCCTGCTGCTGCTCGACAACGCGTCCGCGCAGCCCGTTCTCGATCGTGGGCGGCGTGAGCGGGTGCTGGCCGCGGCGGTGCTGCTCGATCTGGCCCTGGCGTGCCGGGTGCGGCCCTCGGTCGACGGCGAGCCGGTCGAACCGGGCCGCCTGATTGCGTTGTCGGTGCCGGGCCCGCCGGATCCGGTGACCCAGCCGGCGTTCGAGCTGTTGCAACGCCGCCCGCTGCGTCCGCGGACCGCGGTCAAGCGGCTGGCCAAGCACACCGAAGGGCAACTCGCCGGCCACCTGGAACGCACCGGGCAGATCCGCCGTGTCCCGTTGCCGGACAAGCGGTTCGGGCACGACTTCGCCTGGCCACTGACCAATCGCAACCGTGCGGGACAGGCCCGTTCGGCGCTGTTGTCGGCGCTGTTCGATCGCACCGCGCCGACGCCGTCCACGGCGGCGATCATCTCGCTGCTGCACGCGGTCGACGGTCTGGGCGCACTACTGAGCCTCAACGACCGCGGGTGGCGGTGGGTGCACGCGCGCGCCGGCGAGATCGCGCTCGGCAGTTGGGTCGACGAGTCCCCGACGGCGCTGCCCGAGATGAACCTCGCGGTCACGGCCTCGGCGCTGCGTCCGGCGCTGCGCAGCGGCTAGCTCAACGCCTGTTCGAGGTCGGCGAGCAGATCAGCGACGTCCTCGATGCCGACCGACAACCGCACCAGATCGTCGGGGACCTCCAGTTGGGAACCGGCCGTCGAAGCATGGGTCATCGCGCCGGGGTGCTCGATCAGTGACTCGACACCACCCAGCGACTCGGCGAGGATGAAAACCTCTGTGCGCGAACAGAACTTGCGCGCGGCCTCCGCCCCCCCGCGCAGCCGCACGGAGATCATGCCGCCGAACCCGGTCATCTGCCTGGCCGCGACCTCGTGGCCGGGATGGCCGGGCAGGCCGGGATAGAGGACGGTCTCGATCGCCGGATGCCCGTCGAGGAACTCGGCGATGACGGCCGCGTTGTCGCTGTGCCGCTGCATCCGGATCACCAGGGTCTTCAGGCCGCGCAGCGTGAGGTAGGCGTCGAACGGGCCCGGCACCGCACCCGCGCCGTTCTGCAGGAATGCGAATGCGGCGTCGAGCTCCTCGTCGTTGGTGAGCAGCGCCCCACCCACCACGTCGGAGTGCCCGCCGATGTACTTGGTGGTGGAGTGCAACACGATGTCGGCGCCCAGCAGCAGCGGCTGCTGCAACGCGGGTGAGGCGAACGTGTTGTCCACCAACACTTTGACGTTCGAGTCCGCCCCGATCTGAGCGATCGCGCTGATGTCGGCGATCGAGAGCAGCGGGTTGGTGGGCGTCTCCACCAGGATCAGCCGGGTGTTCGGCGTGACCGCGGCGCGCACCGCGTCGAGGTCGGCGAGCGAGACGGCCGTGTAGCCGATGCCCCAATTGGTGAAGACCTTGTCGATCAGCCGGAACGTCCCGCCGTACGCGTCGTCGGGCATCACGACGTGATCGCCTGGTCGCAGGATCGCCCGCAGCGCGCAGTCCGTGGCGGCCATGCCCGACGAGAACGCGCGACCGTAGGCGGCCGACTCCACCGCGGCGAGGGAGGCCTCCAGCGCCGCGCGGGTGGGGTTGCCGGTCCTGGCGTACTCGTAACCGCCGCGCAGCCCACCGACCCCGTCCTGCGCGAACGTCGAGCTGGCGTAGATCGGGGCGTTGACGGCACCGGTGGCCAGGTCGGGGCGGACGGCGTGGATGGCCGTCGTGGAAAGGCCGCGAGCGGACAGACCGTGCGTTTGCTTCTCAGACATCACCGCTCAGCCTAGCCACGACTGTGAGCCGCGCCGACCGGGTAGACATGTCCCATGAGCTCTGCGACCCGCCTCGAGGACATGCTCGAGCTGGATTCACTGCTGTCACCCGAAGACATCGAACTGCGCCAGACCGTGCGCCGGTTCGGCGAGCAACGGCTGAGGCCGTCCATCGCCGAATGGTTCGAGACCGGTCAGGTCCCGGTCCGCGAACTGGCCGCCGATCTCGGCAAGCTCGGCCTGCTCGGCATGCACCTGACCGGTTACGGCTGCGGCGGGTCGAGCGCGACGGCCTACGGCCTGGTGTGCCAGGAACTCGAGGCCGTCGACAGCGGGCTGCGCAGCCTGGTCTCGGTGCAGGGCTCGCTGGCGATGTTCGCGATCCACCGCTGGGGCAGCGAGGAGCAGCGCAACCAGTGGCTGCCCGCGATGGCCGCCGGCGAGGCGATCGGATGCTTCGGGCTGACCGAACCCGACTTCGGCTCCAACCCGGGTGGCATGCGCACGAACGCCAAGCGCGACGGGTCCGACTGGATCCTCAACGGTTCGAAGATGTGGATCACCAACGGCTCGGTCGCCGATGTGGCGGTCGTCTGGGCGCAGACCGACGACGGGGTGGCCGGCTTCCTGGTGCCGGCCGGCACGCCCGGTTTCGAGGCCACCGACATGACGCACAAGCTGTCGCTGCGGGCCTCGGTGACCTCGGAGCTGCACCTCGACGATGTCCGGCTGCCCGACGACGCGAAACTGCCCGAGGCCCGTGGGTTGTCCGGGCCGCTCAGCTGCCTGTCGGAGGCCCGGTTCGGGATCGTGTTCGGCAGCGTCGGTGCGGCCAGGGACTGCCTGCAGGCCGCACTGGACTATGTCGGCACCCGCGAGGTGTTCGACAAGCCGCTGTCGGCCTATCAGCTGACCCAGGCCAAGATCGCCGACATGGCAGTCGAACTCGGGAAGGCTCAACTTCTGGCGCTTCACCTGGGCAGGCTCAAGGACGAGGGGCGGATCAAGCCCGAGCAGGTCAGCTTCGGCAAGCTCAACAACGTCCGCGAGGCCATCCAGATCGCCCGGCAGTGCCGAACCCTGTTGGGTGCCAACGGAATCACCCTGGAGTACCCGGTCATCCGGCACGCGAACAACCTGGAGTCGGTGCTGACCTACGAGGGCACGTCGGAGGTGCACCAGTTGGTCATCGGAGAGGCGCTGACCGGTGTCAGCGCCTTCCGATGAACCGTTCTACTGCTGCGGAACCTGCGGCGGCGGGCCCGGCGGCAGGGGTTGCGGGTTCAGTTCGGCGACCTGACCACCGCTGAGCTTGCGGTACGCGTAGACCTCGATCAGCGCGCTCAGCGGAAGCGCGACGAGCAGGCCCACACCGCAGAGCAACGCACCGACGAGCGTGACCGCGACGACCACGAGGAAGGTCAGCAGCACCTGACCGAAGTTGTTCTTCGCGATGTCGAAGCTGGTCTTTATGGCATCGATCGGCGACAGGTTTCGGTCCAGCAGGGCGATCACGGTGAACATCGTGAAGATGGCCACGATGAACCCAGGGATGAAGCACAGCGCGAAGCCGATCGAGGTCAGCAACCCGACGATTACGCTCGCGATGATGACGGCACCGACGTTGCGCGGTTTGAAGAACGACCCGATGGTCACCCGTTCGCCGTTGGCGACGCTCAATATGCCGTTGTAGTAGGCGGATTGGATGATGCCGCCGACCACCAGGGAGACCAGCCAACCGACAATGGTGACCGCGAGGCTAATGGGACCCGAAACGTTGAATGAGAAGAAAAAGCCATCGCTATCAGAAGAATAACTAGTTGATTCGGGTTCCAGGACAGCCGACAGCACGCCGAAGAGCACCTGCAGCAGTGAGACGATGACACCGTAGACCAGCGTCGGAACGATCAGCGCAGCGGCGTTGGAAGTGA
This sequence comes from Mycobacterium sp. E136, assembly GCF_001666865.1. Taxonomy (NCBI): domain Bacteria; kingdom Bacillati; phylum Actinomycetota; class Actinomycetes; order Mycobacteriales; family Mycobacteriaceae; genus Mycobacterium; species Mycobacterium sp. E136. The sequence goes on along the minus strand of NZ_LZJE01000161.1, from coordinate 35,467 downwards.
ACTTGCCCCACGCCCACGAGAACGCGTCGCCGACGCTGTACTGCTGTGCCCCAGGGAATCCCGGCCCATCCGCCGGCGGGTAGCCACCTGCTGGCGGATAACCGCCCGGCGGAGGCGGCCGATAACCGACCCCCGGTGGCGGATAACCCCCCGGAGGCGGTGGCGGCGGATAACCTCCCGGCGGAGGCGGAGGTGGATAGCCACCGGGCGGCGGTGGCGGGTTGTTTCCTGTCGGAGGGGGCGGTTGATCAGTCATGTGACCTTTCCCGGTTGATTTACAACGGAAAGCAGACGGTGTGGATGAGTTTATCCGCAATGGTCTGCCGTTTGGCGTCCCACAGCGGGAACAGATACCCGATGTAACAGATCGCGGCGTCCACGATGTGCGCCAGCTGGCGAACGATTGACATGCCGAAACCGATTGGCTGACCGGTTTTTTCGCTAACTACCTTGAATCTCAGCATCGACTTGCCGATGCTGGAGCCGGTGACGCCTTGGCGGTAGCCGTAGTTCCAGATCACGTACCCCAGAACGAGTATCGATGTGATCGTGAGTGCGAGCTGGCCGACCGTCGAGGCGCCCGTCGCGCAGAACTCGCCGAGCTCGTAATCGGAAACGTCGGTGATGCAAGCGGTTTCCTGAGTGCCGAGCAGCAACGCGTAACCGATACCCCAGAGGATGAAGATCGGGATCGAGTCGACCAGCCAGGCCAGCACGCGGGTGAACCACGACGTGTAAGCCTCTTTCGGCAGCGCTTGAACCGGTTGTGCCGGAGATGGATAACCCGTCGCCGTCGGCGGCGTGCCGTCACCCTGTGGCGGTGGCGGATAGCCACCACGCGGTGGGGGCGGATAGTCCCCGGGGGGTTGCGGCTGATCGGTCATCGGACGACTCCAGTCTGCTTCTTAGCTGGGATCAAGCGTGCTTACATTACCGGAGAAGCGCCCTTGCGCAGGGATTTCTGCGCGGAATGCGGACGTCCGAAGCGAGTGCTAGCGAACCCGGCGCTTACTGCCGTCCGACAGGAAACCGAGCAGGTCGTGACGGGTCAGCACGCCTACCGGCTTGCCTTCCTCGACGACCATCACGGCGTCGCACTCGCGAAGCTCTTTCGCCGCGGCGCTGACGGTTTCGCCCGCCCCGATCAGCGGTAGCGGCGGACTCATGTGGTCGGCCACCGCGTCAGCGAGCTTGGCCCGGCCCTCGAACACGGCCGAAAGCAGTTCGCGCTCGGACACGCTGCCCGCGACCTCTCCCGCCATCACCGGTGGTTCGGCACCGACGACGGGCATCTGCGAGACGCCGTATTCGCGAAGGATTCCGATTGCGTCGCGCACCGTTTCCGACGGGTGCGTATGGACCAGGTCGGGCAACGCCCCCGACTTTCCGCGCAGCACGTCGCCGACCGTCGACTCCTCCACCGAACCATCCAGCCGACTGCGCAGGAATCCGTAGGATGACATCCAGTCATCGTCGAAAATCTTTGCGAGGTAACCTCTTCCGCCGTCGGGCAGAAGAACGACCACGAGCGCGTCCGGGCCGGCCCGCTCGGCCACCTTGTTGGCGGCGACGACCGCCATACCACACGACCCGCCGACGAGCAGCGCCTCCTCGCGGGCCAGCCGGCGCGTCATCTCAAACGAATCGGCGTCCGAGACCGCGATGATCTCGTCGGGCACCGCGGGGTCGTAGGCCTTGGGCCAGAAGTCCTCGCCGACTCCCTCCACCAGATACGGCCGTCCAGTCCCGCCGGAGTACACCGAACCCTCCGGATCGGCGCCTATCACACGCACCTTGCCGCCGGAAACCTCCTTCAGGTAGCGCCCGGCGCCGGTGATGGTGCCGCCGGTGCCGACGCCCGCCACGAAATGCGTGACCTTGCCGTCGGTGTCGGCCCAGATCTCCGGGCCGGTCGTCTCGTAGTGCGACTCGGGACCCATCGGGTTGGAGTACTGGTCGGGTTTCCACGCCCCGTCGATTTCGCCCACCAGCCGGTCCGAGACGCTGTAGTAGCTGTCCGGATGGTCCGGTGGCACCGCGGTCGGGCACACGACCACGTCGGCACCGTAGGCCCGCAACACGTTGCGCTTGTCCTCGCCGACCTTGTCGGGGCACACGAAGATGCATTTGTAACCGCGCTGCTGGGCAATCAAGGCCAGCCCCACGCCGGTGTTCCCCGACGTCGGTTCGACGATCGTGCCGCCGGGCTTCAGCTCACCGCTGGCCTCCGCGGCATCGATCATCTTGATCGCGATGCGGTCCTTGGAGCTGCCGCCGGGGTTGAGGTACTCGATCTTTGCCGCGACCGTGCCCGCTCCCTGGCGGACAACGGAGTTCAGCTGTACCAGGGGGGTGTTGCCGATGAGCTCACTGACGTGCCGGGCGATGCGCATGACTCCATCGTGTCAGGCGGCTTTCCCCGTCACCAGCTGGGTTACCAGGTGACCTCTCGGATATAGTCGCCGATCTGACGCAGTGAGCGTTTGGCCTCCGGCACGATCGGCGCCGCAATCTGGAACACATGCATCTGCCCTGGCCAGACGCGGACCTCGACCGGTACGCCCGCGGCGGCCAGCCGCCGGGCGGCCTTGCGGGCGTCGCTGACCAGCACCTCGGATCCGGAAACGTGGATCAGTGTGCGTGGCAGCCCAGGCTCGATGTGGTCGAGCGGCTCGTAGACCTCTTCGGCCGCGCCGTCCTTGCTGCTCCGCTTTGCGGCCTCTTCGATCAGGTCGACCAACGCGTAGAACGCTCGCGGCGGGAACATCGCGTCGCTGCGGATGTTCGGGTGGTTGGCGCGGGCCTCATTGTCGATCTCGAACAGCGGCGACATCGTCACCATCGCGGCGGGCACCTCGCCCTCGAAGCCTTCCCTCTGCAGGCGTTCGGCCAGCGCGAGGGCCAGATAGCCGCCCGCCGAGTCGCCGGCAAGCACGACCTGCCCGGCCTCGTAACCCTGCTCACGCAGCCACTGGTAGGCGTCGTAGCAGTCGTCGACAGCCATGCCGACGGAGTGCTTCGGGATCATCCGGTAGTTGACTACCAGCACCGGGCAATCCGCGTAGCCCGACAGCGCCTGGACCAGTCGGCCATGCGAGTTGACGCCGCAGGTCAGGAAGGCCCCGCCGTGCATGTAGAGGATGACGCCGCGTTTGCCGTCAGCGGGCAGCACACCGGGCGCCCGGACAAGTTGCGCGGTGCAGTTCGGCAAACCAATCGTTGCGCGCACGGTGCCGGGTGCTGGCCGTGCGATACGCGAGACGAAGTCGACCAGGCCCCAGGGCCACGGCAGCCGCGGCGCATAACTACCGATAGCTAACGTGGGTTTCACAGTTAGCAGGGCCGCCAGGGATACCAGGCGGCCGCCAAGGCTCGGCCCCTCTTCGACAATCTCTACCGGCGCCCCGTCGCTGACTGGGAACCTGCGTGGCTTACGCGCGTGAAAAGGCGATACGGTGGGTCGGCCAATAGGGCCGATCTGGCTCGGTGCGGTCATGACAACCACCCCCTCCGACGTTTGAAGCCGGTAGTGCTGAGTACGCCTAATTTTCTGGACGTGACTCGCGCCTTAGCTTGACACCATACGTTCATTCCAACAATGAGCGAGTCATATTCGATACCGGAGTTGATACCGCAATGTGACCCCCTACCGCTTCTCGCCACGCGGATAGCCCGAGGAAACCCACCTAAACTTGCCTGCGTGGGCACACCGCGCCGGACGACCACCCTCGCGTTCGCGGCCGCGGCCACGCTCGGCTCCGCTTATATCGGTGCGCGCAACCTGCTGATGGGTCAGGCCGATCAGGCGCGACGCGCCATCCCACAGGCGTGGGACATTCCGCCGCGGGCCGACGGCGTGTACTCCCCCGGCGGCGGTTCGGTCGAGCGGTGGCATCGTGATGTGCCGTTCGACCTGCATCTGATGGTGTTCGGCGACTCCACCGCAACCGGTTACGGCGCCACCACCGCAGAAGAGGTACCAGGGGTTCTGCTCGCCCGAGGGCTGGCCGAGGTCTCCGGGAAACGGATTCGGCTGAGCACCAAGGCGATCGTCGGGGCGACGTCGAAGGGGCTGCCCAGCCAGATAGACGCGATGTTCGTCGCCGGACCGCCGCCTGACGCCGCGGTAATCATGATCGGCGCCAACGACATCACCCGACCCAACGGCATCCGCCAGTCCGCGCATCGCCTGGGAAAGGCGGTGCGGCGGTTACGCGCCGCCGGCGCCGTCGTGGTCGTCGGGACGTGCCCCGACTTCGGTGTGATCACCGCGATACCGCAACCGCTGCGCGCGATCGCCCGCAGCCGCGGCCTGCGACTGGCCCGCGCCCAGACTGCCGCTGTCCGGGCCGAGGGCGGTGTTCCCGTGCCCCTGGCCGATCTGCTGGCACCGCACTTCCGGTCCACCCCCGACGTGCTGTTCTCGCCGGACATGTTCCATCCGTCCGGTGCGGGATATGCGCTCGCCGCGCAGCAACTGCTGCCCGCGCTGTGTAATGCCTTGAGCGACTGGCTCGGTGGTGTGGCGCCGGAGTTGCCGTGGCGGACGCGCTCGGGCGAGGGCTTCGCGCTGCCGGCCCGGGTTGGCGGGCTGAGCAGGCTGTGGCGGCGCTCGACTGGGGTCCCCGCACCCATCGTGGCGTCCGCGGGCTAGGTTCTCCTCATAGCCACCGATGCGAGGAGACACCATGCCTGAAGCCGTCATTGTCGCGACCGCGCGGTCGCCGATCGGCCGCGCCGCGAAGGGTTCACTTGTCGACATCCGGCCCGACGACCTGGCCGCGCAGATGGTGCGCGCGGTGCTGGACAAGGTGCCCGCGCTGGATCCGCGCGAGATCGACGACCTGATCATGGGCTGCGGGCAGCCCGCGGGCGAGGCCGGGTTCAACATCGGCAGGGCGGTCGCCGTCCAGCTCGGTTACGACTTCTTGCCCGGGACGACGGTGAACCGCTACTGCTCGTCGTCGCTGCAGACCACCCGGATGGCGTTCCACGCGATCAAGGCCGGCGAGGGACATGCGTTCATTTCGGCTGGCGTGGAGACGGTTTCGCGTTTCCCGAAGGGCACGGCCGACGGTTGGCCGGACAGCAAGAACCCGTTGTTCGCCGACGCCATGGCCCGCTCGGACCAGGCGGCCGCGGGCGCCGAGGAGTGGCATGACCCGCGCGAGGACGGCGTGCTGCCCGACGTGTACATCGCGATGGGCCAGACCGCGGAGAACGTCGCGCTGCACACCGGCATCAGCCGCGAGGACCAGGACCACTGGGGGGTCCGGTCGCAGAACCGCGCCGAGGAGGCCATCAAGAACGGCTTCTTCGAGCGTGAGATCGTCCCGGTGACGCTGCCCGACGGCACTGTGGTGTCCAAGGACGACGGTCCGCGCGCGGGCACCACCTACGAGAAGATCAGCCAGCTCAAGCCGGTGTTCCGTCCGAACGGCACCATCACCGCCGGCAACGCGTGCCCGTTGAACGATGGCGCCGCGGCGGTGGTGATCATGTCCGACACCAAGGCTCGCGAGCTCGGTCTCACGCCGCTGGCGCGTGTGGTCTCGACGGGTGTGAGCGGGTTGTCGCCGGAGATCATGGGACTGGGCCCGATCGAAGCGACGAAGAAGGCGCTCGCGAACGCAGGGATGTCGATCGGCGATATCGACCTCTACGAGATCAACGAGGCGTTCGCCGTCCAGGTACTCGGCTCGGCGCGCGAACTCGGCATGGACGAGGACAAGCTCAACGTCTCGGGCGGCGCGATCGCGCTGGGCCATCCGTTCGGCATGACCGGCGCGCGCATCACTGCCACGTTGCTCAACAACCTGACGACCTACGACAAGACGTTCGGCCTGGAGACGATGTGCGTCGGCGGCGGCCAGGGCATGGCGATGGTGCTCGAGCGGCTCTCCTAGCTCTTCGCGTTGACTCTGCGCTCACGGCGTTATCCGTGCGAAAATCGCGCCGTGGACGCAGAGTCAACGCGTAGCTGACCGTACAGTCGCTCTGTTCCAGGCCCTCCGCAACCGCGCCAGTACGTCGACCGGATGGTGCCCCTTCGTCACGCGTATCACGCTCCAGCCCGAATCCTGTATGTATTCGGCGCGTTTGAGGTCGTAGGCGACACGGATCGGACCGTTCCAGTGCTGACCACCGTCGTACTCGAGCGCGAGACGGAGATCCTCCCACCCCATGTCGAGGTAGAACATCGGCCATCCATCCGGCCCAGCGACGGGTATTTGGGTACGCGGTCGGGGGTAGCCGTCACGAATTACCAACAGCCGCAACCATGTTTCCTTCGGAGATTCCGCTCCGGCGTCCATCAGTGCAAGTGCCCTCTCGAGACGACGCAGGCCACGGGTGTGCCGGTGCGCTCGGGCGAGCTCTTCGACCGCGGACGTCTTGAACCTGGTGGCAGCGGCGAGTGCATCGAGGCGAGCGACCGCACTACCCAGCGAAAAACGGCGGCCCAGGTCGAATGCTGTGCGCTCCGCAGTGGTGACGGGGATACCATCGACTCGCTCGAACTCGTTGGACAGCAACAGGTCGTGGCGAGTCACTACACCGCTCGGAGAACGCGCGTTACGCCAGATCAACTCGACAGGCACGTCGTCGTCGATCCACTTCGCGCCCAGCATCGCCGATGCCGCCGCCCCGGCAATAACCGCTTCGCGGTGTGACCACAGCCAAGCGGCAACGGTGCGCTGCCGTAGGGTCGGCTCGAATTCTCGGTCCAGGTAGACATTCGGCATCAGCGGCCGGTAGTACCGGCGCAGCTGATACCGGTTCAGCGCACCCTGTGCGAGCGCTTCCGTGCCGACGAACGGCGATCGTTGGAGCGCAGGCCTGCTTCCCCCATGCCGCCAGCGTGCTGATCGCAACCGACCAATTGGCATTCACTTTGCGTTCATGGCGCGAAATTGTGGATACATCGCGCCATGGACGCAGAGTCGACGCACGAAAAAGGCCCGGCACGTTTCGTGCCGGGCCTTTTCGTGAGTCTGCTAGTCGCTGTTGAAGTACGCCAGCAAGCGCAGGATCTCGATGTACAGCCAGACCAGCGTCACGGTCAAGCCGAGCGCGATGCCCCACGCCGCCTTCTCCGGCGCACCGGCGCGGATCATCTGGTCGGCCGCGTCGAAGTCGATCAGGAAGCTGAACGCCGCCAGGCCGATGCAGACCAGCGAGAAGACGATCGCGAGCGGGCCGCCGCTGCGCAGGCCGAGGCCCTCACCGCCACCGACACCGAACATCGCGAGCACCAGGTTGCCCAGCATCAACACGACGACGCCGAACAGACTGGCCACGATGAAGCGGGTGAACTTCGGCGTCACGCGGATCGCCCCGGTCTTGTAGACCACGAGCATGCCGGCGAACACGCCGATGGTGCCCAGAACGGCCTGGCTGATCAGCGCTCCGGCGCTGACGCCAGACACCATCAGGTTGGCCACCACGAACGAGAACGCGCCGAGGAAAAGGCCCTCGAGCGCCGCGTAGCTCAACACGATGCCCGGGTTGTCCTGCTTTCGGCCGAACGTCGCGATCAGCACCAAGACCAAGCCGCCGAGCGCGCCCACCAAGGTGAACGGCATGGCGAGGCCGATGTTCTGCGCGACCAGGAAGTAGGAGACGACCGCGACGGCCGACAGCACGGCGAGCGTGACACCCGTCTTGGTGACGACGTCATCGATGGTCAGCGGCCGCGCAACACCCGCCTGCCGCTGCTCCGGGTACTGCGACACATAGGGGTCGGCGTGTACCGCCTGCGTACCGTAGCCGGCGGCCCCGGTACCGAATTGCGCATATCCGCCCTGCGTCCTTGGCAGGGTGCGAAATACGGGGTTGCTGGATTCCCGCACCGTCGGTTCCTCTCGTGTGAAGTCGATCGTCAATCGGCGAACACACCGTCAACGATCCGTGTCCCTGGTTCGGTTCCCGGCAACGCCGTCGAACTTTCCCAGCTTGTTCCCAGGAAACCCTACCCAAAGCAATCGCAGGTCGGGCGACGTTCTACATTGCATACCCGTGGGCGAAAACGAGGATGTCCTAGTAACAGTTGACCGTGGCGTCGGCCTGATCACCCTCAACCGGCCCAAGGCCATCAACTCGCTGAACCACTCCATGGTCGCGACCATGGCGCGCGTGCTCACCGACTGGGAGGACGACGACGCCGTCACCGCCGTCGTGGTCGACGGCGCAGGCGAACGCGGCCTGTGCGCGGGCGGCGACATCGTCGCGCTCTACCACAGCGCGCGAGCCGAAGGCTCCGAGAAGGGCCGCGAAGCGCGAGAGTTCTGGTACGACGAATACCTGCTCAACGCCCAGATCGGCCGGTTCGCCAAACCGTATGTCGCCCTGATGGACGGCATCGTCATGGGCGGCGGCGTCGGGGTCAGCGCACACGGCAACGTTCGGGTGGTCACCGACACCACCAAGATGGCGATGCCCGAGGTCGGCATCGGCTTCGTTCCCGACGTCGGCGGCCAACTGATCCTCTCGCGCGCCCCCGGCCGGCTCGGCTATCACGCCGCGCTCACGGGCGCGAACTTCGACGGCGCCGACGCCATCGCGATGGGCTTCGCCGACCATTACGTCCCCCGCGACAGGCTCGCCGATTTCAAGTCCGCGATCGTCGCGGACGGCATCGACGCCGCACTCGCCGCCCATGCCACCGAGCCACCGCCGAGCAACCTTGTGCGCCAACGCGAATGGATTGACGAGTGTTACGCGGGCGAATCCGCGCTCGACATCGTCGCTGCCCTGCGCGGCCGTGGCGATGCCGCCGCCGAGGCGGCCGACCTCATCGAGACCCGCTCCCCCGTCTCGGTTTCCGTCACGCTGGAAGCCCTGCGCCGCGCCGCCGAACTCGCCACACTCGAAGACGTGCTGCGGCAGGAGTACCGGACGTCGTGCGGGGCCCTGCGCTCCCACGACTTCGTCGAGGGCATCCGCGCCCAGGTCGTCGACAAGGACCGCAACCCGAAATGGTCGCCCGCCTCGCTGGCGGCGGTCACCACCGCCGACGTCGAGGAGTATTTCACGCCGGCCGATCGCGAACTGGAGTTCTCATGACCGATTACGAGACCATTCTCGTCACGCGCGACGACCGCGTCGCGACCATCACCCTGAACCGGCCCAAGGCGCTCAACGCGCTCAACAGCCAGGTGATGCACGAAGTCACCTCCGCTGCAGCCGAATTGGACAATGACCCGGCGATCGGCGCCATCATCATCACCGGCAACGAGAAGGCGTTCGCCGCCGGCGCGGACATCAAGGAGATGGCCAGCCTGTCGTTCGCCGACGTCTTCTCCAGCGACTTCTTCGCCGCCTGGGGCAAGTTCGCGGCCACCCGCACCCCGACGATCGCGGCCGTCGCCGGATACGCGCTCGGCGGCGGATGCGAATTGGCGATGATGTGCGATCTGCTGATCGCCGCCGACACCGCCAAATTCGGCCAGCCCGAGATCAAACTCGGCGTGCTGCCCGGTATGGGCGGTTCGCAGCGGCTCACCCGCGCCATCGGTAAGGCCAAGGCGATGGACCTGATCCTGACCGGCCGCAACATGGATGCCGAGGAGGCCGAGCGGGCGGGCCTGGTGTCGCGGGTGGTGCCCGCCGACACGCTGCTCGACGAGGCCAACGCCGTCGCCAAGACCATCGCCGGGATGTCGCTGTCGGCCTCGCGGATGGCGAAGGAGGCCGTCAACCGCGCCTTCGAATCGACGCTGGCCGAGGGACTTCTGTACGAGCGCCGGCTGTTCCACTCGGCGTTCGCGACCGAGGACCAGACCGAGGGTATGAACGCGTTCACCGAGAAACGCCCACCGAACTTCCGCCACCGTTAATCTTCGGGGGTGACAGACACCCGCGACGACACCACCGATACGACGGTCGACGAACCGCCGCGGGAAGAACCGGCCGACAAGCCGAAAGACACCGCGTGGTGGGTGCGGCACTACACCTTCACGGGCACCGCGCTCGGGCTGATCTTCATCTGGCTATCGCTGACGCCGTCGCTGCTGCCCCGCGGGCCCTTGTTCCAGGGCCTCGTCAGCGGCGCCGCAGGCGCTTTCGGATACATGCTCGGCGTGTTCGTGGTGTGGCTGGTGCGCTACATGCTGTCGAGGGACGCCACCCCGCCGGCACCGCGACAGGCGTGGATCGCGCTGGCGGTCATCGGCGTCATCGGCCAGGTGTTGATGATCGTTTACTTCCACATCTGGCAGGACGAGGTGCGCGACCTCAACGGCGTAGCGCGCATGGGCTTCTGGGATCACCCGCTGACCGCGGTGCTGTCGATCGTGACGCTGTTCGTGCTCGTCGAGATCGGGCAGTTGATCGGCAAGCTCGTCCGGTTCCTGGTACGCCAGCTCGAACGCGTTGCGCCACCGAGGGTCTCGGCGGTAGTCGTCGTGGTACTGCTGCTCGCGCTCACGATCGCGCTGCTGAACGGCGTCGTCGTGCGCTTCGCGATGAGCACCATCAACCGCACGTTCGCCGCGGTCAACGACGAAACCGATCCCGACTTCCCCGCGCCCACTTCGCCGTTGCGCTCCGGCGGCCCCGGATCACTGGCCAGCTGGGAGTCGCTCGGTCACCAAGGCAGGGTGTTCGTGGCCGCGGGGCCGACGGTCGAGGAGTTGACGGCGTTCAACGGCCGGCCGGCCGTCGAGCCCATCCGCGCCTACGCCGGATTGCATTCCGCGGACGGCATCAAGGCCACCGCCGAGTTGGCCGCCCGCGAACTGCAGCGCACCGGCGGGCTGGACCGTGACGTCGTCGCCGTGGCCACCACCACCGGCACCGGGTGGATCAACGAGGCCGAGGCCTCGGCGCTCGAATACATGTACAACGGCGACACCGCGATCGTGTCGATGCAGTATTCGTTCCTGCCGAGCTGGTTGTCGTTCCTCGTCGACAAGGAGAACGCGCGCCAGGCGGGCCAGGCGTTGTTCGAGGCCGTCGACGCGCTGATCCGCGAGATGCCGGAAGGACAACGACCGCGCCTGGTCGTCTTCGGCGAGAGCCTCGGATCGTTCGGCGGCGAAGCCCCGTTCCTCGCGCTCAACAATCTCGTCGCCCGCACGGACGGCGCCCTATTCAGCGGTCCGACGTTCAACAACACGATCTGGACGCAGCTGACCCGCGACCGCGACCCCGGCTCGCCGATGTGGCTGCCGATCTACGACGACGGCGAGAATGTGCATTTCGCCGCGCGCGCCGAGAATCTGGCCCGCCCCGACGCACCGTGGGACAACCCGCGGGTGGTGTACCTGCAGCACGCCTCGGACCCGATCGCGTGGTTCAACCCGGATCTGCTTTTCGCCGAACCGGATTGGCTCAAGGAGCCGCGTGGATACGACGTCTCCGGGCGGATGCAGTGGATCCCGGTGGTGACGTTCCTCCAGGTGTCGGCGGACATGGCGGTGGCGGTCGACGTGCCCGACGGTCACGGTCACGTCTACGTCAAGGATGTGGCCAACGCGTGGGCGGCGATTCTGCAGCCGCCGGGATGGACTCCGGAGAAGACCGAGCGCCTCCGACCGCTGCTGTCGAACGACGAGAACGCTTAAGCCAGCACGGTCTTCAACGCGTGGTATCCGCCGACGACATCGGTCGCGCGGTGCAGCCCGAGGTCGAGCAGCGACGCCGCGGCTAGGCTCGAGGTGTATCCCTCCGAGCACAGCACCACCCATTCGACATCGTCGTCGACGGCCTGCGGCAACCGGGCGTCGCTGGTCGGATCGCAGCGCCACTCGAGCACGTTGCGCTCGATCACCAGCGCTTGATCCACCTCACCCTCGCGGGCGCGCTGGGCCTGAGGCCGGATGTCGACCAGGATCGCGCCGCGGTCCAACGCCACGGGCACCTCGGATGCCGGCATCCGGCGCAGCCGGGCGCGGGCGTCGTACAGGATTCGGTCGATACGACTCGTCACGATCATCCCTCCGGCGCGTCGGTCAGCTCGGTCCGGTTGCGGCGCAACGTATTCCGATCTGTGACCTCGTAGTACGACATCGCGGTCAACGGCGGCGAGTAGGCGTGCACGCTCAACGTCGGCGTGATGGGGGCCGACGTGTCGCGATCGGGCGCCCACACCACGTCGTGCACCCATCCCAGCGGGAAGGCGGCCTGATCCCCGGCGCGCAGCCGACGATGCCGCAACGCCCCGCCGTCCCAACGGGTCTCCCGCAGCGCACCCGAAACTACGGTCAGCGCGCCGAGTGAGCCGCCATGGTCGTGCATCTCGGTCGACCGGTCGGGCACCCAGCTGATCAGCCAGATGTCGAGCTCGTCATCGCCGTGAAGGCGCGTGAACCACCGCTCGTCGCGGGGCGGGCCGCCGGCCGGCAGCAGGTGGTCGTAGCGACCGCTGAGCACATCGTCGGCGCCGCGGTCGGTGGCGAGCAGAAGATCGGGCAGACGCAGCTGGGTCGGCGCGGAGACTGCGGGGACGGCAGGGGGCAGGACTGCAGGGGAGACCATCAAAGCTCCAGGGAAACCGGAAACGGGCAGGGCGGGGCGCTAAGCCCAACAACACTCCTGGCGTCCGGTCGTCATGGTCGCAAGTCTGGCACGGGTCACCCGCCACTTCCCGGACCGTGGCCGTCCCTCCCGGACGGGTGAGGCATCGCCGCAGGCCAGGCGCATGATGCCGGCGTCGGAGAATAGATTCACCGTGAGCCCAACCCCGACGATCCGTCCAGCCGGTGTTCGCCGCCGGCCGGCCATTGCCTAGATTGACCGACATGCGCATGCGTCACGGCGTCGCGGCGGCCGCAGCGATGATCGCTGTCGTCGCGGGATGTTCATCGGACACCGAAGGCACCTCCGAGGAGGCCTCGTCGCCGGCCGAGTCGGCCTCCGCCGCTCCTGATTCGGAAACACCCACGGCGGCACCGGGATCCGTCGCGGTCTCCCCTGGCGGCGTCACCACGGCGGTCGGCGCCCCTGCCGACTCGACCGAGGAGGAGTACGCCAAGGCCTGTGAAGCGGCGTGGCAGTTCATGGCCGAACGCGGCGGCGACCCGAAGGACCACATCGAGCCCTACCTCGGCATGCTCCAATCCACGGATTCGGCGGGGCCCGGCACGTACGGCACCCCCTGGTCGCAGTTGCCGCCGCCGCGTCAGGCCGCGGTGATCGTCGCCGTGCAGGCGGCCGCCGACCACCTCTGCGACACAAACGGCTGACCCGCACCCGTCCGGGCGCGGGACAATGGCGGCATGGCTAAGCGGGTCGCACTGGCGCTGGGTAGTGGCGGCGCCCGCGGCTACGCCCATATCGGGGTGATCGAGGAACTGCAGGAGCGCGGCTACGAGATCGTCGGCGTCGCCGGATCGTCCATGGGCGCCCTCGTCGGTGGGCTGCACGCGGCAGGGAAGCTCGACGAGTTCTCCGAATGGGCCAAGTCGCTCACCCAGGGCGCAGTGCTGAGGCTGCTCGACCCCTCGATCACCGCGGCGGGCGTGCTGCGCGCCACGAAGATCCTCGACGCGGTCCGCGACATCCTCGGTGACGTTCGCATCGAGGACCTGCCGATCCCGTACACCGCGGTCTCGACGGATCTCATCGCCGGCAAGTCCGTATGGCTGCAGCGCGGCCCGGTGGATGCCGCGATCCGGGCGTCGATCGCGATACCGGGTGTGATCGCGCCGCATGTGCTCGACGGCCGCCTGCTCGCCGACGGCGGCATCCTCGAACCGCTTCCGATGGCGCCGATCGCGGCCGTCAACGCCGACCTCACCATCGCGGTGTCCCTGGCAGGCAGCGAGGCCGGCGGCGCCGACGAGCCGGCCCCGCACGGCTCGCGCGCGAGCACCGAATGGCTGACCCGGGTGTGGCGCAGCACCACGTCGCTGTTCGAGTCCAATGCGGTGCTGAATCGTTTCGGCACCGCGCAGGAAGGCGATCCCGCGGAAGGGGACAGCGAGGAAGAACTCGTCGACGCCACCAAGGAGGCGTCGGCGGTGGTGCCCAAACTCGGCAGCTTCGAGGTGATGAACCGCACGATCGACATCGCCCAGGCCGCGCTCGCGCGGCATCAGCTCGCCGGGTACCCGCCCGACATGCTCATCGAGGTGCCGCGTTCGGCCTGCCGCAGCCTCGAGTTCCACCGGGCCGCCGAGGTGATCGACATCGGGATCGAGTTGACCGCCGCCGCACTGGACGCGTTCGACACCGCACCCGAAAACGGCGCCGCCACCGGGGATTAGAGGCCGAGGTGGTCGGCGATCTGGGCTGCGACTGTGCGGCCCTGCCGGCGTCCGGTGTGCGCCGACGGCGCCCGGCATGCGGGATCGAGCGGGTTGTCCCCGAACGCCGCGAGCGACTCGTCGTCGGCGAATACGGCGAAGGCGCCGTGTGCTGTGGCCTCGTCCCTGGCCGCGGTCCCGAACGGCGACGGAGACGACAGACCCTGCGGAATCAACGCGATCAGAACATCGCAGTCGTCGGCGAGCGCCAGGTTGACGGTGCTGCCGACGCCGCCGTCCATGTACCGGCGCGACCCGATCGTGACGGGCGGCCACACCCCGGGCACCGCGCAACTCGCCGCGACCGCGTCGACGAGCGACACGCCCGAGGAGCGGTCGAAGGCCACCAGTTCACCGGTCGCGGCGTCGATCGCGGGGATGCGCAGATCGCGGTCCGGCCAGTCGTGCCACGGCAGCCGCTGCTCGATGACCCTCCGGCGCACCTCTTCGGTGACGGTGTCGGCGGACAGCGCGACCGCACCGATGCGCTGCAGTTTCTCGGTTTTCGAGCCGGGCGTGGTCATCGCCTTGAGGAACATCTCGGTGATGCCCTCGATGCCCGCACCGGGATTGATCTCTGACGACGTCGCCGCGGTCTGCCGCTCGAACAACGCCTCCAACCCGAGTCCGCTGACGAGTTGCGCGGCGACCGTGGATCCGGCGGATGTACCGACAAGGACATCGGAGGCCAGCAACGCCTCGGCGGTGGCGGGTGATTCGTCGGCGATACCCGCCAGGATGCCGGTCTCCCATGCGATCCCCGCCAGGCCGCCGCCGGCCAGTACCAGTGCGCGTCTCGTCACAGCCCGTGAGTGTGCCAGGCGACGGGCGTCCGCCGACGCGGCCCAGGAGCTAAGCGAGTCCCTGGGCGGCCTTGCCGCTGATCAGCGGCAGATCCAGATACGTTGCGATACCGGGTTCGGCGGCGCACACGGCAGGCACCGAGTTCACGCAGTGCGCGGCGGTGCCCACGATGCCGTACTCCGGCCCCTCCCCTCCGACCGCCGACTGGAAACCCTTGACGACGATGTTGACATCAGGGTTGCCGCGGATCTCCATCTCGTACCGCTGACCTTCCGGGCCGAATGTCCAAGCGGGGTCGAGGTTTTCCTCACCCATCAACCAGTTCACGGTGACCCGCACCACCGGCTCCTCGTCGACGAGGGCCTCCCAGTGGAATTTTCGCCCGGCGACCTGACCCGGTTCGATGACGCCGATCGGGGACTCGATGGGTGCCGCCGCGACCGCGATCTCCTGCGAAGAACGAACTTTCGGGTCGGCGCGGAAACCCATCTTGTCGACGATCATCTTGACCGCCTGGATGAAACCCCCGTCGAGCAGCTTCTGCATCGGACCGCTGAGCGCTTTGTCGGGCACCTCGCCGAAACCCATCACATGGCGCACGACGTCGGGCGCCTCGTAGGTGCGCAAATCCGAGAATTCCTCGGCCCGAACGAAAGTCACACCCGTCGAGAAGGCGGAGAACAGAAGCGGAAACTTCTCGCTGATCCCGCCGGGCGCGATGCCGGTGCCGTGCAGAGTGGCCTTTCCCGCGATCGCGGCCTCCCGCAGCGGTGCGCCCTGCCGGTCGCTGGGATACACCCATCCGACGGGTGTGACGACGTTTTTACCGGAGCGCAGCAACGCGGCCACCTCGTCGGGATCGGGCAGCAGCGGGGAGTAGATCACGGCGTCGGCGTCGAGGGCCAAGATGTCATCGACGTTGTTGGTCGCGGTCACGCCCAGCGGCTCGGTGCCGATGATCTCGCCGACGTCCTTGCCCGCCTTCTGCGGCGAGTGCACCCAGCATCCGACCAGTTCGAGGTCGGGGTGTTCGAGCACGCCCTTGATCGCCGCGACGCCCACGCCACCGGTCGCCCACTGCACCACCTGCAGGCCCATGCCGACTCCTTCACCGAGAAACTAGAACACGTTCTACTCTTGCAGGTCTACACCACAACCCCACCCGCGCGGGTCACAATGACCACCGGAGTCCTACAGGGTCGAGGACAGCGGCCCTGAGGGGGCTAGCTTCCGTTGGCCGCTAGACACATCGCGCGCTGTATGTTTGTCGTCAATCGCAGCGCAGCGAAAGGATGAGGGTATGTCGAGCGCCAGAAGCAACAAGGTTTTCGTCGTGGGCGTGGGGATGACGAAGTTCGAGAAGCCGGGCCGCCGCGAGGGCTGGGACTACCCCCAGATGGCCAAGGAATCGGGCACCAAGGCGCTCGATGACGCCGGCATCGACTACTCCGAAGTCGAGCAGGGATTCGTCGGTTACGTTGCCGGCGACTCGACCTCGGGCAACCGGGCGCTCTACGAACTCGGCTTGACCGGCATTCCGATCGCCAACGTCAACAACAACTGCTCGACGGGTTCCACAGCCCTCTTCCTTGCCGCACAGACGATTCGCGGTGGACTCGCCGACTGCGTGATCGCGCTCGGTTTCGAGAAGATGCAGCCGGGCTCCCTGCAGGGCGGCCACGACGATCGTGAATCACCGATGGCCAAGCATGTCGCGGCGATGGCCGAGATCGACGAGTTCGGTTTCCCCGTGGCGCCGTGGATGTTCGGCGCCGCGGGCCGTGAGCACATGCGCCAGTATGGAAGCACCGCAGAGCATTTCGCGAAAATCGGATTCAAGAACCACAAGCATTCGGTGAACAATCCGTATGCGCAGTTCCAGGAGGAGTACACCCTCGACGACATCCTGGGCGCGAAGATGATCTCCGACCCGCTGACCAAGCTCCAGTGCTCGCCGACTTCGGACGGCTCCGGTGCGGCGATCGTGGCCAGCGAGGATTTCGTCGACAAGCACGGTCTAGCGGGCCAGGCGGTGGAGATCGTCGGCCAGGCGATGACCACCGATTTCCAGTCCAGCTTCGACGGCAGCGCCAAGAACCTGATCGGCTACGACATGAATGTTCAAGCTGCGCAGCGTGTTTACGATCAGTCCGGGCTCGGCCCCACCGATTTCCAGGTCATCGAACTGCACGACTGCTTCTCTGCCAACGAGTTGCTGCTGTATGAGGCCCTCGGCCTGTGCGGCGAAGGTGAGGCGCCCAAGCTCATCGACAACAACGACACCACGTACGGCGGGCGTTGGGTCGTCAACCCTTCCGGCGGGCTGATCTCGAAAGGCCATCCGCTCGGTGCGACCGGCCTCGCGCAGTGCGCGGAGTTGACGTGGCAGTTGCGCGGCACGGCCGACAAGCGGCAGGTCGAGGGTGTCACCGCGGCGCTTCAGCACAACATCGGGCTCGGTGGCGCGGCCGTTGTGACCGCTTACCAGCGCGCCGAGCGCTGATAGGGAATCATGGACCGCATGCGGACCACATGGATCCTCGCCGGAGCCGCAGCCCTCGTGGGTGCGACAGTCGTCGCGCCCGCGGGCCTCGCGTCGGCCGACGACCAGGAATCGGCGCAACAGGTCATCTCCAAGCTGCAGGACCAGGGGTACAACGTGACGATCGACAAGATCGGCACCGCCCCGATGTCCGAATGCGTGGTCACCAGCGTGCGCAATCCCCAGCAGTTCACCCAGCTGGTGCCGCTTCTGGGCGGCAACCAGGACGGGGTGTTGTTCCCGGTGACCATCAGCAAACCGATCTCGGTGTCGCTGGACTGCAGCGGTCGTTAGGAATTCGCCTCACCGGCGCGAGCAGTCCGCGGTGACCGTGATCGTGCGCTGGGCGACCACTTGGATCAGGTCGTCGCCGCGCCGCACCAATTCCGTTCGCTCCCGGGCGTTTCGCACATCAGTGACGACACACTCGTCGAGTGGCGCGCTCCCGATCCTGTTGACCTTGACATCGAAGCCCTGCGCCTCGAGCGTGGCGATGGTCAGCTGGGCCGATTCGGCGGCCGAAGCGATCGCGGGGGGCGTGAGGATCGCCCCGCACGCCGCCGCGGCGAGCCCGGTCATTGTCAACAGTATTGCGCGCATGGCGCGCTCCCTTCGTGTCGTGAAGGCCCCTGCGGCCTTTCAGGGGGTACGACGGGTTAGCGGCGCCAAAGGTTCAACACCACTTGCCGGAGGGATGGCGTGACGGCGGAAGTGACGACGCGCGACGGCCGTCGACTCGCCTACGAAGAGGTCGGTGATCCGAACGGGCCGCTCGTCATCCACAATCACGGCGGGCCCAGCAGCCGCCTTGAGGTTCGCCTTCTGGCCGATTCCGCGACGAGCAACGGCATCCGGCTCGTCGGGGTCGACCGCCCGGGCATCGGACGCTCCAGCGTTCAGAAGGCCCGGTCCTACGGCGGCTGGGCGGAGGATCTGACGGCCGTTGCGGATGCACTCGGTCACCGCGAGTTCGGCGTGACCGGATGGTCGGAGGGTGGCCCGTGGGCACTGGCTGCGGCCGCTTACATCGATCCGCAGCGGTTACGTCACGTCAGCAGCATCGCGCCCGGCAGTTACGGCGCGTTCGGCGACAACTCGGCAGCACCGTACCTGTCGAAGGTCGACGCCATGGGTGGTCGGTTGGCGCTCCGGTTCCCTGCGGGATTCAAGCTCATGTACGCCGCGCTGGGCTTGTCCGCCAAGCACATGCGCAACGGATTCCTGAAGACCCTTCGCGGCTCGGTCAACGAGTACGACCAAGAGATCCTCAGCCGGTCCGAGGTCGCGGACGACTTCATGAACGCGGTGGCCGAATGCTTCGCCCCCGGATCGGTCGGCTTGGTACGAGACGCCGAACTGCTCTATCGGCGTTGGGATTTCGATGTCTCGCGGATCGACCGACCCGTGCATCTGTGGCAGGGACTCGACGACCGGCTCGTGCCGGACCCGATCAACAAGGCGGTGTCCGATGCGATGCCGGGCGCGGTCTGGCACCCCGTCGAGGGCGCCGGTCACTTCGTCGCGATCGGCTCGGGCGACGAGATATTCGCCGTCGCGGCAGCCGAACTCCAGACGCCGCGACGTCTTACGCCGTGAGCGTCTCCAATTCGCGCATCGCGGGCGTCGCTATGGGGTCGGTCGCGACGAACTCCGAATAGAGCATCGGCATCGTCGCATCGACGGCGAACATCGTCACACCGCCCGCGTAGTCGGCCACGTAGAGGCGACCACCGCGCGAATCGACCGTCACACAGGACGGGCGGGCTTCGAGGGTGATCGTGTCGATGATCTGCAAGGTGAGCGTGCACAGCACCGCGACATGGTCGTAGTCGACGATGTATGCCCTGCTCTTGTCCTCACCCATCGCAAGTTGGGTTGGGGCACCACCGATCTCGATGATGTCGGTGATGCGCCCCGTTGTCGTGAGGTCCACCACGTGCACCACGCCACCGCGAGCCCGGTCCGAGCTGAGGACGAACGCCGTGTCGTCCGCGAGCGCGATATCGCGAATCGGGGAACCGATCCGCACCGCGCCGCCGACGCGCCCGGTCTCGAGTTCGACTGTGACGACCGCGCTGCCACGCGCATCGGTGGTGGCGACGTAGAGCTTGGTTCCGGTCGGGTCGACGGCGAGTGCGTCGATTCCGATGCCGGCTCCGGTCGCGACGTCGATGGCGCCCACACGGTCGGCGGGGATGTCGATCACCGCGATGTCGATGCGCCCGTCGCCGGTGCGCCCGGCGTAGACCCGCTTACCGTCGGGGCTGACCGCGAGCGCCGTCACGTTGTCCGCCAGCGGATACGACGCGATCACCGACCTGGTCGCCGTATCCAGCACGGTGACCTCGTCCTTGTGGCTCCACGAGGAGGTGCTCACGTAGGCGCGGTCGTCGTGGATCGCGACCGCGAACGGTTCACCGTGAACGGCGACGATCGCCTCCGCCGCCAGGGTGCGGGCATTGAGCACGGCGACGCTGTCGTCACCGGGGTGGGTGACCAGCGTGGTACCCGCGCCGGTCGCGGCGATGTCGCCGATCGGCCCTCGACTCAACTCGACGGCACCCAGCGCGGTGGGCCCATGTTCGGGCATCAAAAAGTCAGCCATTGTCTTTCGGTACCTCCGCCGGATGCGTGTACCGGCCCTAGATTCCAAGTCGTATCGCGCCGTTTCGGCGCGGTCTGCAACGAGTCTAGCGACGAATTCGGACATCCCCGGGCGACGCGATAGGCGGGCACCGAGCGCCCCTGTGAACCTCTCAGACACCGCTTAGAAAAGCGCCCGTTACCCGATTGTTACCTATTGGTGAGTTCGAATAAACCGCTAATGACCTGTGTAAACGGTGGTGCCGCAAGGCGTTCCGAAGAATGTGGCCGACGGCACGTATTACGAATTCTTAGCTTTAGGGCCCAAAGTGAGCCGTAGATCACAGGGCGACACGACAGCAAATCGGCCACAGGCGCCACGACCGTCACACAGACCGCAGAGCGACTACCGCACCAGACGCAGCCTCGGCCTTTGCGGCGGCGACGGCGGCTGCACATTAACCATCGGAATCAGCTCCTCGGGGTCGCACAGCGCCAGCACCCGCGACGCCGCGACGCCTGGGACCACGCACCACGACACGCCCGCCCGCAGCAGTCGGGCGTTGAGCGCGTGAAGTGCGGTCACCCCGTCGATCGCGAAGAAGTCCAGACCGGACAGGTCGAGGGTGACACGCGCGGCGTCGGTGACCGCGTCGAGGACGATCGCCGCGAAGTCCTTGACGTTTGCGGCATCGATTTCACCCGTCACCGACACGACGATGTGGTCTGGCCCACCGACGGCGCAGGTGGTGGAGACGACGGACAGCACCCGCCTGGGCTGCGATGGCGGGCGGTGGACCGCGACGACGGACATTTCTCGGTACCCGACCGCGTCCGGTTACCGGGTTCCGCGCTTGGCGCAGGTACCGGATTTAGGACGGTCGACGCCCCGGGGTTCATTACCCATACCTGCGCTCGCTTTCTGCGATGGAAGTCAGCGAAGCGCCTTTACCCGCGTCGACCGCGGACCAAACACACGTCAGGCGGATGTGGCGAACGGCTCTTCCGAGGCGAGCCGGCAGTCGTCGAACTCGAGCTGAACGCGGGTGCCTGACGCCGACCCGTCGACAGTCGCGCGGTCGGACAGGGCCCGCATCAACTGGATGCCGCGACCGCGAGTGCTCGCCGCGTCCGGCTCTTTCTCCAACCAGGCGCCCTGGTCGGTGACGATCGCGGTCAGTCGACGCTCCTGGGCGTCATAACGGGCCGTCACGGACATCGTCCCGGCCTGCTCGGAGTCCACGTAAGCGAACTCGGCGGCATTGGTCAGGGCCTCGTTCACCGCGAGCAATAGGTCACTGAGGCGGTCGGCGTCGAGCGCGAAGTTCGACTTCAGCCACTGTGCGAACGCATTGCGGAACTCGGCAACGGTCTGCGCATCGGCAGGACCGTTACTCGAAAAGCCAAGTTCCGTCGGAGCGTTCATGTCGCTTCTGATTACCCCGTCCGGCCGCGGCTCAAGCTGTGATGTTGTCGAGCGCGACGTCCAGCGAGGAAAACAGGTCGATCAAATCGGCGATCCCCGTAATCTTCAGTGGCCGGCTGGTGGCGGAACCCTCCGCGACGACCGCGAAGCGGGTCTCGGTGCCGTCGGTCTGGTTGTGGGTCTCCATCAGCACCTGCATGCCCGCGGATCCCAAGAACTCCACGCTGGTCAGGTCGACGATCAGACCGACCGGATCCTTACCCAACGCCGCCTGCACGGCTTCCCGCAGCTGCGGTGCCGTGAGCATGTCGAGGTCACCGGAGGCGGCGACGACAGCGACGCGTCCCACCCAGTTCTCGGTACAAAGTTGTCCGTCCAAGCCTCACCTCTTGTTTGGCAACCACCGTAGCGGTCATGGCCGTTCACGCGAGGCTGCAGTCTTAACCCGCGCAATAGGGTAGCGACTTCACGGTACCGATGCATAAACGGGGACCCATTCGCGCCGGTCAGGGCCCACATGGTCGATGAGTGGTGGGTGGTGCGCCGGCCAAGGGGCAGCGGCGGCTACGCGGGCGAATGCGGCCGGCTGACCAGTTGCACAGCGATCAAATGCAGGGGCGTGTTCTTCTCCTGGGAGAGCTTCACCAGCAGGTTGAACGCGTCAGCGGCGTCGAGATCGAAGCGCTCCATGATCATGCCCTTGGCCTGACCGATGATGTCGCGCGATGCCAGCGCGGTCCGGAACTGATCGTCGCGGCGCGCGCTCGCCAATCCGATCGCGGCGTGTGCCGCCACCGCCAACCCCAGGTCCTCGAGTTGCGCGGTGAACGCGTGCGCACGCTCTGAGTACAGGCTCAGCGCCCCGATCTCCGACTCATGGGTGTAGAGCTGGATGGACAAGCTGGAGCGCACCGGCGTGACTTCGAGTGCACGCTGCATGAACTGCGACCATCGGTTCTCTGATTCGTAGTCGTCGACGCGCACCGTCACCCGATCGTGGATGGTGTCGACGCAGGGTCCCTGCTGAAGGCTCTCCTGCAGGTTGTCGAGTTCCTTGGGCACCGGACCCGTGGCCGCGACCGATCGGACGCGCCGACTCTTGGGGTCGACCAGCGAGATGCCCGCATGGTCGACACCCGGCAGGATGCGCACCGCCGTCGCCGTGACCTCGTCGACAAGATTGTCGACGCTCACGTCCGCGCCCTTTTGGCTGTGCAGGCTGCGCGCCAGCCGTGCGATCTCGTCATGAAGACCGCCGGAGTCATCGGTCATGTCCACCCCTGGATCGATTTCCCGGCCCATCGTATGACCGAAAGCGGTCAGGGTTGGGCGGGCCCGAGAATGCGCACGAGATCGGGCTTCATCGCCTGCAGCTGCGAACCCCAATACGCCCAGGTGTGCGTACCGTCGGGCGGGAAGTTGAACACCGCGTTGCGTCCGCCGGCCGCGAGGTACTTGCGCTGGAATTCCTTGTTCGTCGACAGGGTGATGTTCTCGAGGAACTGCGCGCTGTACTGCGCCCCGAAGTTTGCGCCGTCGTCGAGTTCGGAGGTCGCGCCGTTGCCGCAGTAGATCCACAGCGCGGTGTTGTTGGCGACCAGCGTGTTGATGTTGGCCATCGGATCATTGCGGCGCCATGCCGGATCCGACGACGGGCCCCACATATCGGTCGCGTTGTAGCCGCCCGCATCCTTCATCGAGAAGCCGATCAACGTGGGCCACAGCCCGCTCGACGGGTTGAGATATCCCGACAGTGAACCGGCGAAGATGAACTGCCTCGGATGCCAGACCGCGAGGGTCAGCGCCGCACTGCCCGACATCGACAGCCCCACAACGGCATTGCCGAACGGGTCCTGTCCCCGGTTGGCTGCGAGCCAGGCGGGCAACTCCTGGGTGAGGAATGTCTCCCACTTGTAGGTCACGGTGCCTGCGCTTCCCGCCGCCGGGCGGTACCAGTCGGTGTAGAAGCTGGCCTGGCCGCCAACGGGCATGACGACCGAGATGCCGGATTGGTAGAACCACTCGAACGCACCGGTGTTGATGTCCCAGCCGTTGGCGTCCTCCTGTGCGCGCAGCCCGTCGAGCAGATAGACCGAATGCGGACCGCCGCCCTGGAACTGCACGCGGATGTTGCGGCCCATCGACGGCGACGGCACGTCGAGGGTTTCCACAGGGAGCCCATCCCGCGAATATGCAGCCGCCGTGGGGATTTCGAACCCCACGCACATGAGCACCATCGCGATCAGAGCGACCAAGAGTCTGCCGGCAGACGAATTCACGCGGGGAAGCTAACAATTCCGCGTCCCTGCGCAGAGCGCGCCACGCACCGCTTGACCCGCTTGTTACCGAAAGTCAGCCGCGACGTCGCCGGCACGCGGTCAGCAGTCGAGTTCGACTACCGCGAGGCTGACGATGTCGCCGGCGGCGGCGGTCGAGATTCCGAGGTCGTCGCGGATCTTCATCACCGTCTCGGCGGCCGGCACGCCACGTGCCGCCTCCGCGCAGACGTAGTTGCCCGCGGAGATCAGCTGATCCGCGCCGAGGAACACGTACTGTTCCTGAAGCTGGCGCACGAAGTCGGCCTGGTCGGCTGCCGCGGGCGCGGCGAACGCGACCGCGGTGGCACCGGCAGCGATCGGCAATCCGATGATGCGTCGCACGAAAAATCTCCTTCGATACCTCCTTGATGTCGCGCGCTCATCGGCATCGACCGCGCACGAAAAAAGCGTCGGAGCGGACCCCCGAACACTCCATTTGTCAGTCCAGGCGGATTGACGGTTGCGTCACAAACTACCCGTCGTTAGCCAATCAAAACATTGACGGCGGACGCTAGATAACGTTTTGGTAACGGTTGATCACGTGACGGGTGTCTCAAGAATCGGCATCCGCGCAGGTGATTCGCCGCTACGTAACGCACCAAACGGGCGTGAGCGAGGGGTCGAAACTTGCCTGTCATTTTTTGCTGGCATACGGTCATAACGCCGATGACGTAACTGATGTGACTCGATAATTTTGTTCGGTGGTGACAACGCAAGTGACCATTCGCGACCCGGGCGTGGCTCCGGATGAGCGGAATGCTGGTTCGAAAGCGCCAGCAGTGCAGCCAATTTCATGGACCGATCATCTTCGGTCGCCCAATGAGGGCGATGCCGTCGCGATGCATCGCCTGGTGGCCGAGACCGAAGTGCTCGATCTGAATTCCACATACACCTATCTGTTGATGGCCACGGACTTTGCCAGTACTTCGATTGTGGCGGAGAAAGACGGCCAGATCTGCGGGTTGATCACCGGCTACCACCCGCCCGCGCGACCTGAAGTGCTCTTCGTGTGGCAGGTGGCCGTCGCGGCGAGCGCCCGAGGAACCGGACTGGCCAGCGCAATGCTCGACGACCTCGTCCATCGCGTCCGCGCCGAGCGTCGAGGCCACCCCGTCACCGTGGAAGCCACGGTCGCGCCGAGCAACTCAGCGTCCCGCGCGTTCTTCGGTGCGTTCGCTCGGCGAAACGGGGTGCCCCTCATCGAGGAGCCCCGCTTCACCGCCGCGCACCTGGCCGCCGACCAGTCTCACGAGGACGAGCCGACGGTCCGAATTGGACCCATCACCACACCTTTGGCCGACTAGACACCTCAGAAAGGACACATGTCTACGCCAGCAACACTCCCCCGTCCCGACGAATCCGACCTCCCCGAGGTGTACTCCTCGGTCGAATCCGAGGTCCGCAGCTACTGCCGGGGCTGGCCCGCCACCATGGCCGTCGCCCAAGGCTCGTGGGTGACCGACACCTCCGGTCGGCGCTACCTCGACTTCTTCGCCGGAGCCGGCGCGCTGAACTACGGCCACAACAACCCCGAGTTGAAGCGGCCGTTGATCGAGTACCTGACCAACGACAACATCGTGCACTCGCTCGATATGGCGACCGCGGCCAAGACTGAGTTCCTGCAGAACTTCGAACAACTGATCCTCAAACCGCGCGGTCTCGATTACAAGGTGCAGTTCCCGGGGCCCACCGGCGCGAACGCCGTCGAGGCGGCCCTCAAGCTTGCCCGCAAGGTCACCGGTCGTGAATCGATCATCAACTTCACCAACGCGTTTCACGGAATGACGCTGGGTGCACTGTCGGTCACGGGTAACTCGATGAAACGGGCCGGCGCAGGCATCCCGCTGGTGCACGCCACACCGATGCCATACGACAACTACTTCGGCGGCGCCACCGAGGACTTCCACTGGTTCGAGCGGGTGCTCGATGATTCGGGCGGCGGACTCAACCATCCTGCCGCGGTGATCGTCGAAACCGTCCAGGGTGAGGGCGGCCTCAACGTCGCGCGAATGGAATGGCTGCAGGCGCTCGCCGAACTGTGCAGCCGCCGCGAAATCCTGCTGATCGTCGATGACGTGCAGATGGGCTGCGGGCGCACCGGTCGCTTCTTCAGCTTCGAGGAGGCCGGCATCGTTCCCGACATCGTCACGCTGTCCAAGTCGATCAGCGGATACGGTCTGCCGATGGCGCTGACCCTGTTCCGCAGGGACCTCGACGTGTGGACCCCCGGGGAGCACAACGGAACGTTCCGCGGCCACAACCCGGCGTTCGTGACTGCCAGCAAGGCGCTTGAAATCTATTGGCAGACCGAGACGTTCAGTGACGACACCATCGCCAAGGGTGAGCAGATCCGCGCTCGCCTGGAGAGCATCGCCGCGCAGTATCCGGGCGTCAGCGCGCGCGGACGAGGAATGGCACAGGGCCTCAAGTTCGAAGACGCGCCGACGGCCTCGGCGGTGTGCCGCGCGGGGTTCGATCGCGGCGTGCTCATGGAGACCAGCGGTCCCTCCGACGAGGTCGTCAAGCTGCTTCCGCCGCTGACCACTTCCGAGGCGGACCTCGACGCGGGCATCGACGTGCTCGCCGAGTCCGTCGCCGCGGCGCTTTCCTGACCACATTCACTTGAAAGGAGCACGACATGATCGTGCGTACCACCGACGAGATCACCGGCACCGATCGCGATGTGTCGGCGAAGGACTGGAGATCCAAGCGCATCATCCTCGCGGGTGACGGGGTCGGCTTCTCCTTCCACGAGACCACCATCAACGCGAACTCCGTCAGCGAGTTCCACTACCGCCACCACGTCGAGGCGGTGTGGGTGGTCGAGGGCACCGGCACCCTGACCAACCACGAGACCGGTGAAGAGCACCCCCTGCGCCCGGGCACCATGTATCTGCTCGACGGGCATGAACGTCACCGCGTCACGTGTGATACTCAGCTTCGGATGCTGTGTGTGTTCAATCCTCCAGTGACCGGCCAAGAGGTCCACGACGAAACCGGTACCTATCCACCCCCGGCGGTGCAAGCAAGTTGAGCGAAACCCGATTCACTGACTCCGTAGACAGATATCCCACGCGCCTCGCGGAACCGTCCGACCCCATCCCCCGCGCCGAGCCAACGGTCTGGGGAAGCGAATCGGACGGCCCGCTGGGCGACGCCGACCTCCAGTCGATCGACGCCAATGGTTACCTGCTGCAGCGTGAGGCGGTGGGCGACAACTGGATCTCGACGCTGCGCGGCGAGCTGGACAACATCGACGCCAAGGCCGATCGGGAAGATCAGCGGATCATCCGCGAACCCGGCGGCAGCATCCGGTCGGTGTTCCAACCTCACCTGTTCAGCGATGTCATCTCCGAGGTGATCACCCTCGACACCGTGTTGCCCGTCGCCCGCCAGCTGCTGGGCAGCGACGTCTACCTGCACCAGGCGCGGATCAACCTGATGCCCGGGTTCACCGGGACCGGCTTCTACTGGCACTCCGACTTCGAGACGTGGCACGCCGAGGACGGCATGCCTGCGATGCGGGCGGTGTCCTGCTCGATCTGGCTGACCGAGAACTTCCCCTACAACGGGTCGCTGATGGTGATGCCGGGTTCGCACAAGACGTTCTATCCGTGCGTCGGTGCGACGCCGAAGAACAACCACACGTCGTCACTGGTGAAACAGGAGATCGGCGTCCCGAGCCATGCCACGCTCACCGAAGCTGCCGCGCGCCACGGTATCGACCAGGTCACCGGACCGGCCGGCACGGCCCTTTGGTTCGACTCGAACATCATGCACGGGTCGGGGTCGAACATCACTCCGTATCCGCGGTCGAACGTCTTCCTGGTGTTCAACTCCGTCGAGAACCAACTCGTCTCGCCCTACGCCGCCGAGACCCCGCGGCCGGAGTACCTGGCCGCCAGGGACGGCCAGCCGTTCAACATTCCGTCGCTGGTGCAGTAGTTACTGTGGACGGCCGCGACGGGCGTCCACCGCAACTCGGTTGACAGCGACGATCCTCGCCGGCTGATTTGCTTCATGCGCCGAGCAGGCCGAGCCCTCCCGGCGATCCGACGCGCTGACATGCGCTTTGGCAGCTACCAGCGGGTGCTCCGCTTCGCAAATTGGACAAAGTGGTCGCGGTGTGGACCGAGCGGCTCGCCTGGCCCCCTGGCCCTTTGCCCTCTCGGCAGGGCCGTCACGCGGCCAGCAACCTATCGCCCTACAATGCATGTTTGCCATAGGTATTCCAAGATCGTTCCGTATCGAACGGCACGCGCCTCGACAGCGAAGAGTTCGTGCGGCGCTCATGATCGACCCTGACGATCAATTCGACGTTTAGCCAGTTCAGAGGCTCATATCTGATGTGGCCACGACACTGGGCGTCACCTGACAGCAATCATTCAGCCAAACTGCTGTGAGACTTGCCATAAATATCAACGCTGGCGTAGGTTGCTAGCAGCTCGACGCGCAACAACCAGGGGAGGGGCTATGAAAGCCAGCGCCAAGAAATGCATGACCGCCGGGGTGGCACTTGTGGGGGCAGGTGTCATCGCCGCAGGTCCGGTCGCACCGGCACCAGCGAACATCGCAGATGACAGCCGGTCGTACGAGGTGGCGCTGACCGCCGCCGCGCAGAAGACCGAGATCGACAGCCAAATCGAAGCCACACGGACTTTGCTGGAGGACCTCGCGTCCGGCGGCCTGCTCGAGGACTTCATCAAGGGCACCCTCGAGGCGTACAACCGTTCGGGCGCCGACGCCGTGAACAACCCGCGCCCGGTCACCGGGCTCGACGCGGTCGGCCGCATCGGCCAGGGAGTCGCCGCATCGGGTCTGCGGCTGGGCGCCACCGCGCTCGCCCCGCTTCGCCTGATCGAACTCGCCCAAGCCATCAGCGACGGTAAAGGCGAAGAGGGTTTCCGAGCACTGGTGACGAACATCGTCGATGCACCGCTGTGGGTGGTCGACCCCGCGTTGTTCGCGTTGCGTGACGCGTTGCCCGCGCCGCTCGGCGGCAAGGACGGGCTCGTCATGGCCATCCGCGATCAGTTGTACCGGCTCACCGCCGAGATCAACGACGGGTTGGCGGATCCGGGCGCGATGGTGCAGCGCTTCGTCGACGGGACGATCGAAGCGTTCGAAGCAAAGGGCCCGGTCGAGTACGTAGCGGTCAAGGGACCGATCGACGCGTTCTCGCGTGTCACCCAAGGCACCATCGCGAGCGCGCTGAGGCTCGCCGCCGCTGCCGTTCTCGGCCCGGTGGGCGTGATCCAGGTGGCTGCCGCGGTCGCCCAGGGCAATACCGAAGATGCGCTCAAGGCCGTGGAGAACATCGTCGACGGACCGCTGTGGGTGGCCGACCCGGTCCTCTACGGCCTGCGCGATGCGCTTCCTGCGCCGCTCGGCGGACCGAAGAACCTGGTCGAGAACTTCCGCAACGGCCTGTGGAGCGCGACCGAGCGGGTCAACGGCGCAATTCACGACGCCGTCGAGGGGTCGGCGCCGGAGGCAACCATCCAGCGCCAAGACAACTCGGGGACCACGGTGACGCCGCTCAAGGTCGAGAAAGTCGAGCAGGTCGAAAAGAAGGCCGAGATCAACGATTCCGATCTGAAGCTCGATTCGGAACAGCCGAAGACCACTCAACAGATCAAGCGTCCGCTGGGCGGACTGTTGTCGAAACCGCTATCGAAGCTGCGGCCGCCTTCGATCAATGTGATCAAGAATTCGCTCAACTTCTCACCGGGCGCCAAGACCAATGAGAAGGGCCCGAAGGGCAACGCGGAGCGTGCCGACGGGACGACCCCCGAGTCGTCGGGTGGTGTCGGGACGTCGAGTGCCGGCACGTCGGGCACCGGAGCGACGGGCACCGGCCCGTCGGGCACCGAAGGGACGGGCACCGGCAACTAGTTCTTCACCCAATCGGCAGCCCCGGGGCGATCGCGCCCCGGGGCTGTCGACCGTTTTCATCGAACCAACGGAAACGCCGGTTCCGCTCAATTACTTTGGCTCATGTGGAACCACCCCACAGCTTTGTACGGGAGTCATCCGCTTCGGTGGTGCACCACGGGGACTACCTCAACCGGGATCTCCACCGGGCGCTCTGCGGTCTCGTGCTCACCAGCCCGACCACGCACGACGAGGCCGCGAACGACCTGGCGGTCTGCCCCGACTGCGAAGCGAGGTTGGCGGAGTACCACGCCGCATGGTGGCGCGAACGAGCCCTGGCCGCCGAGGCCGAGCTCGAAGAACTGCGCGCGGAATACCGTCGGCTGACCGAGCACGATGAGAGTCAGCGCGAACCCGACGTTGTCATCGCCCACGACAGCCCCGGCACCGAGGATGAGCCGACGTCGTTGCTCGGGCACGCGCGGGTCGAGCTCGTGAGTCTGTGCCGCCAGTGCGACGGGGCCGTGCCCTACTGGCGCTTGAAGACAGCCATGCAGGCGTTCAGCGACAAGCTCAGTCCCGACGATCGAGTGCTCCTCGCCCAGGAGATCGGTGCCGACGGAAATCTGATGCGGTGGTCCACAACGGAAGTCGTCAGCCTCGGATGGGAGATCACCAACAGCCCCGTCCGGGAGGAGTCCGAGGCCATGTGGGACGCCTGGACACATGACGCGTACCAGACCCCCAAGAAGAACAAGTGGCGGCTGGGCCGGTCGCGGTCGCGGGACGCCAGTTGACGGCCAATTCCCCGGGCCGCTTGCAACCGCTCTATCTCCTGGCCGACAGCCAGCTGCTGTTCTGGAAGCGCGGCGACCACCTGCTTCTCGAGTCGGCTATCGGTGACCTGGCCGACAACCTGCCGGTCAGCGCCGCCTACATCGGCGCCTCGAACGGCGATCGTCCCGAGTTCTACGAGATCTTCGAAGCGGCCGTGGAGGCCGTCGGGATCACCGACCGACGCATGGTCGATTCGTCCTTCGGCGCGGGCGATCGGGAGTTCCTCGAGCGGGCCGGGGTGATCCTCCTCGCGGGTGGCGATGTGCGGCGAGGCTGGAACGTCTTCGAGAGAACCGGGATGGCAGACGTGATCCGGACGCGCTACGCGCACGGCGCGCTGCTGATCGGGATCTCGGCGGGCGCGGTCCAGCTCGGGCTCTACGGGATCGTCGAGAAAGCGCAGTCCTCGGCAACCGAGTTGCTCAATGTGTTCAAGTTCGTTCCCGCCATTGTCGACACGCACGACGAACGCTCCGAGTGGGCGCGGCTGGCGGGCACCATCCAGACGATGGAGGGTGCCGCGGCGGGGCTCGGCATCCCCTCCGGCGGGGGGCTCATCGTCCACGACGACGGAACCGTCGAGCCTTTGCGACTTCCCGTGCACGAATTCCGTTACGAGGCAGCCGGTGTCGTGCACTCCCTGCTCTACCCGCCAGAGGACTGACCGCTACTTGAAATACGGGTCGAGCAATGTCGACCAGGCTTTGTCGAGTTGTTCCCACTCCTCTGGGCATCCAGATGCCCGGTCCTCGGGTAGTTCACCGCTGGAGACGAGATCGGCATTGGCCTTGGGGTCCGATCCATAGATCCAGCACTCGAGGTTGTACATCCGGGTCTCGTCCAACGAGTGTTCGTCGGCGAATTCGTCCGCGCTGATCACCGTGTTCTGAGCACCGGAGGCGCCGAACGCACGCGCGAAGTCCTTGACCGCCTGGACAGATTCGGGATCGGCTCGACCGTCCTCGCCGGGGGCCAGCAGGATGTATGCGGCGAGCTGGTCGGCCACGTCCTCCTCGCGTCCGGTCGCGGGCAGGTCGTAGATGCTGATCGTCATGTGCCCCACCTCGTGGTAGAACGTCGCGTACTCGGAATTCAACGCCGACTCGGTGGGATCGGGATCCCCCGCCTCCCTGAACACCCGCTGCGCCCAGTCCGCATCTTCGTAACAGAGGGTGATGGTGTTGTCGTTGACGCTCCAGAACGCGTTCGGTTGTCCGCACTCCGACCCGCGCAACGAGATGTCGTGCGGCAGCTTGAGCGTCTCGTTGATATCGGCGGCGAGGCTTTCGAGCAGTTGATCGTTCTGAATGATGTCGCGTCCGTTGGTCGCTTCCGGCGTCGTGGCCGCGTCGTAGAAGATGACCATCTCGCCGTCGGCGGGCGCATTGGGGTCCGGAGATGGATCGGGATTCTCTGCGGCCGGAGACTGTTGCGAGTCAGGCGATTTCGACTTGGTGGTTGTGTCCGAGGACTCCCCTCCGGAAGCACCACAACCCAACATCAGCACCGCGGCCGCCACCACGGGCAGAATCCGGGACGGCCTCACCCGGCGCACGCACTCTCCCGTTGATTCAATTGTCACAGGCTCTGCACCTTTCTCGGTCCGCCGAACGCGCGGATGCTGCGCCGATCCTGGGGCCGGCACGCATGCGACGGGGCAACGTCGACCAGCGAGATCAGCCCGCGGTGACCTTGTCTTCGTATTCGGGGCAGAATGCCGCCGTTGCCGCGCCGATGAGCACACCTGCATCATGTGGATCGAGATGCTCAGCGAGACCGGCGATTTCGCCGTCGAGGGTCGCGCCGTTGGCCCAGTCCGTGCACACCCCCTTACCTGCCTCGACCATGTTGTCCGGAGTGGCGCCCGGCCAGGTGACTCCCGCATCTTCGAGGACGTTCACGCAGACGTCTTCAGGGCTGGCCGTCGCTAACGGTGCACACATGAAGGCGGACGCGGTTAAGCCACCCAAAATCGCTGCCACGAATTTCGGTTTCATGCTGGTTCTTTCTGTCGTTGACCATGAACATGCCGAATCGTGGCACGACGGAATGGTTGGCGGACGAATTTCGCGAAATGGCTAGCCGAAATTCGAATCGGCTGGCAAGCGCTATTTCGACCCCGACGCTCTCAACTCGGCAAATGCGCCGTTGCGGCGAACGGACCATACCGGATGGAATGCAACACCCGTCATGCTGCGGAAATAAACGTGCAATAACGCCATTCTTCTGACGGGCGTACCATTCCGAAAATTTCGAAGGGCAGAGTCGCCTATTTCATGATCGGCTCGAAGCGCTCACGTGAGACGAGTCAGGGCTTCGTCGATCGGCATATCGCCGTTGTTGAACTCGATGGTGTGCCCGACGGTGGCGTCGTTCGCCAGGCAGGCGGCGGCAACCGCAGCGACGTCTTCGCGCGACACCTGGCCACCGGCGGCATCGGGCCCGATCGCAATGCGACCGGTTCCCGGCTCGAGCGTCAGACCGCCAGGGCCCAACACCGTCCAACGCAGACCGCTCTGCCTCAGATGCGCATCAGCTGCGGCCTTCGCCTCGGCGTAGTGAAAGAACGAGTTGTCCTTCGGAACACCGTGATCCAGCTTCGCACCGAAATACGAGACCATGATGAACCTGTCCACGCCCGCTTGCTCGGCGGCATCGATGACGCGGATCGCGGCGTCACGGTCCACCGCGTAGGTCCGCGTCGGGTTGCCGCCGCCGGCACCCGCAGAGAACACCACGGCGTCGTGCCCCTTCACGATGTCGGCGAGCGCTTCGGTGTCGAGGTTCTCGATGTCTGCCACCAGCGGCTGCGCTCCGGTCACCATGACCTCTTCGGAGTGATCCGGGTTGCGGAACACCGAGGTCACCTCATCACCACGTTTACTGAGGATGCCGGACAAGTGCAGTGCCACCTTGCCGTGGCCACCGATGATCAGAATGCGTGCCATACATCCACGGTAGCTCGCTCCGACTCTGACATATTCCTTGACAGGAATATGTCCCCGGTCGTACCGTCGTAGCGTGCAGTCGACGGTCTTCGGAGCTCTGGCCGAGCCAAGCCGCCTGAAGATCGTCGAATTGCTACGCACAGGGCCACTTTCGGTCGGCGAGATCGCCGAAGCGCTTGACATCCGGCAGCCGCAGGTCAGCAAACACCTTCGGGTGTTGGGTGATTCGGGCATCGTCGCCGGCGAAGCGCTGGCCCGGCGACGGATCTACCACCTCGAGTCCGCACCGTTCGAGGAAATCGGCCGCTGGGCCGAATCGTTCGCACAACTGTGGGAGGCCCGTCTCGACTCCTTGGGCCGGTATCTCGAATCGATCAGCGAAAGGACCGAAGGCCACGCCCAAGACTGACCGCTCCCCCCGCCAAATCCCACCGATCGCTACAGGAGAATCCGCCATGTTGATGCAGATGTTCAAGAAGACCAAGGAGCTGAATCTCGAACGCTCGTACGCCGCGCCGATCGAAACCGTATGGCAGGCATGGACAAATCCCGACATGGTGCGGCAGTGGTGGGGCCCCGAGAAAACCTTCGTGCCGGAGTGCGAGATCGACCTGGTGGTCGGCGGCAGGATTCACATCGTCATGGAGGCCGGCGAGGCCATGGGCAAGTACCAGGGCACCCGCTGGCCGATGAGCGGGACGTTCACCCGCATCGAACAACATTCGCGCCTGACGTATGACGCGCGGTCGTGGACCGAGGGTGAAGAGGACGGTTCGACCATCGAGCACACCAACGACGTCGTCCTCACCGAGCGCGACGGTAAGACCGTTGTCACGCTGCACGTCACGATCACCAACATCGGCACCAAGGCCAAGATGGCGGCGTTCGGGATGAAGTGGGGTTACAAGGCTTCGCTCAACAAACTCGAGAAGTACCTGTCGTCGCGCTGACGCGCCGCCGGTCGTCGAGAGTCACGCCGCGAAGTGCGTCTTGTAGATCTGGCCGTGCACACCCACCGTGCGGTCGACGACCTGTGACACCACGAAATCGGATGCGGCCGAGAGGTATGCGTAGGCCGTGGCGCGGTCCATCCCCCGATCGTTCTGCAGGAAGTCGAGGGCATTGACCACTGCGCGCCGCATCGCAATGTTCAGATCGCTGCTGTTGCCTCCTATCGCGCCGTCGGGATCGGATAATCCTATTGGCACCCACGCAGATTCGGTCTCGGCGAACGGATAGCGATAAGCGACGGACGGCGCGTCACCGGATCCCGGCTTACAGACCGTCAGGCGATAGGTGCCGCGCAGCGATCCCTCCATCGCGGTCAGCGCCACCTCACCGTCGCCCATCGCCATGTGGGGATCGCCGACATAGAACAACGCTCCCTCGGCGAACACGGGGAGATAGAACGTGGAGCCCTCCCCCAATAGCCGGATGTCGATGTTGCCGCCCCCGACGGTCGGTGGGATCGAGTTCGCGGTCGCCGCGGTGGGGTCGCGATCCTGAGAGAAGGCGACACCCATGATTCCCATGAAGGGCGACAACGGGAATCGAACCCGGGCGCCACCGTAGGACATGACGCCGCGACCGTCCTCGACGGCGGTGAAGGTGGACACGTTGCCGTACTCGGTGGGGTCGGCGTTGGGTCTGTGGTCGGTGGCCACGGGCGGCATCACTTCTTCGATGCTGATGCCGTCCGGCGCCGAGCCCGGTGACGTGCTGAAAATCGAGACGCTTCAGGCCATTCCGCGCGTTCCCTACGGCGTGGTCTCGAGTCGCCACGGAAAAGGTGCGCTCGCCCGCAAGTCCGACGGCTCGGCGCCGGACGGCATCAGCATCGAAGAAGTGATGCCGCCCGTGGCCACCGACCACAGACCCAACGCCGACCC
>NZ_LZJE01000160.1:0-1639 GCF_001666865.1 Mycobacterium sp. E136 | reverse complement strand
GCTGACCCGCCGTCGCCGGAGCGCCCGCACCCGCGGGCGTCACTGCGCCGGTCGCCCCTGCCGCATCGTCGACCGATTCGAGGCGCTTCAGAATTTCCTCCGCGATCGCGCGATCAGTGGAGTCGTAGGCGTTGGCGGCATTCACTACGTTCTGCGCGTACTTCGCCAACTCCTCCTTCGCGACCGGCAACTGGGCGATCACCGGATCGACGATTTCAGCCACCTTCGCCGCGATCGCCGTCGACAGAGCATCCTCGCCCTCGGGCCTGAACGAAGCGGGTGGCTCGGGAATGCCTTCCGCGAGCGCCTGCAACCGCCCACCGGCCTCGAGCACCAGCTCGGTATCGATTCGCAGCGTCTCAGTCATCGTCTTCCCGCGCGGCGATCAGCATCGCGCCGATCGATCGGCATGCCCCTCCAGAATCACCCGGCAAATGCTACCCGACCAGCAATACCAGCGATCGCGCCAAATTTCACCACCCCGACGCGCACCCTCTCCAGAC
Source organism: Mycobacterium sp. E136 (assembly GCF_001666865.1). Taxonomy (NCBI): domain Bacteria; kingdom Bacillati; phylum Actinomycetota; class Actinomycetes; order Mycobacteriales; family Mycobacteriaceae; genus Mycobacterium; species Mycobacterium sp. E136. The sequence continues at coordinate 1,136 of NZ_LZJE01000160.1, read as the reverse complement.
CTTCTCCCGTCGTAGAGTTACTCATTGCCCTGCCACCGCATCCGGGCCGTTACCGGGTAAAAGACCGCAGCGACCGATGTCAGCAAACGTCGCTCGATGGCTCTCGGCGCCGATGCATTCCTCCGCTATCGTTCCGCGAATGGCCGATCCGGACTCCAAGACGCTCGACGAGCTCTTCAACCGCATCCTGCACACCGAAGACGACGCGCTGCGTGCCGCGCGTGAATCCGGTGACGCGGCCGGCATGCCGCCGATCGAGGTGTCCGGCCAGCACGGCAAGCTCCTCTATCTCCTGACGGCCTTGTCCTCGGCCACCCGCGTCCTCGAGATCGGCACGCTTGCCGGCTACAGCACCATCAACCTCGCCCGCGGGGTCGGCGCCGACGGCCACGTCGTCACCCTCGAGTACGAGCCCAAGCACGCCGAGATCGCTCGTGAGAACTTCGCCCGCGCGGGCGTGCAGGATCGCATCGAGATCATCGTCGGCGCCGCGCTCGACACCCTGCCCGTGCTCGCCGAACGCGGCGACGTGTTCGATTTGACCTTCATCGACGCCGATAAGGAGAACAACGTCGCCTACGTCGAGTGGGCGATCAAACTCGGCCGGCCCGGTTCGATCATCGTGGTGGACAACATCGCTCGCTTCGGCCGCGTGCTCGAACCCGCCGCCGACGACGCCCAGGCCCGCGCCGTTCGGGAGATGCTCGAGATGATGGGGGACCATCCCCGACTGGAGACCGCCGCGATCCAGACCGTCGGGCTCAAAGGCTGGGACGGCTTTGCCGTCGCCCGCGTCGTCGGGTAGTCACCTCGACCACGGCGCCGACGCCGCCGCTTCGCGAAGCGCCGCCACGATCCGCTTCTCGTGTGCCACGAACCGCTCGGTCGGTGCGGGCACCGATATTGCGACGACGTGTCCGCCCGCCGCCCGTCCGGCAACGCCGGCAGCCGAGATTCCGGCCGTGTGCTCGTCCCGGTCGAACGCGACGTCAACCGACCCGTCCAACAACGCCGTCGCCGCCTTCCCGTTGGCCGTCGACTCCAACGGGAAACGCATCCCGACCGCCGACACCGCCCGCAGTCGATGGGCCGACTCCACCTGGTCGATGAACAACATCTCGCCGCCACGCAACACC
>NZ_LZJE01000159.1:0-6990 GCF_001666865.1 Mycobacterium sp. E136 | reverse complement strand
CGCGATCACACCCGAGCAACTCTTCGAGGTGCTCGCCGATGCAGAGTCCTGGCCACACTGGGCCACGGTGATCACCGAGGTGACCTGGACGAGCCCAGAGCCGCGCGGCGTGGGCACCACCCGCACCGTGAAGATGCGTGGCGGCATCGTCGGCGACGAGGAGTTCCTCGCGTGGGAGCCCTACAGCCACATGGCTTTTCGGTTCAATGAGGCGTCGACCGGGAGCATCGCGGCGTTCGCCGAGGATTACCGGGTGGTGCAGACGCCGCAGGGCTGTCACCTGACGTGGGTGATGGCGATGAAGCCCAACGGCGTCGCCGCGCGGCTCGGGATGTCGCTGGGCAAGCCGGTGATGGGCGCGATGTTCCAGAAGTTCCTCTACAACCTGCGCGACTACTCCGCCAAGCGCTTCGCGACCTAGTACATCCCCGCCCAGGCGTCCCGTCGCGCGGCGTCAGGATCCGAGACGACGGTGTCGCGCGCGGACAGGATGATGCGGGTGCAACGCCGTTCGGCGTCATAAACGGGCCAGTCGCGTCCATTGGACCAGTGGATTTCACCGCTGTCCCACCCCTGGGCCGCGAAGTCGAGCCACGCGCGTTGCATGCGCCGACCGACCGCCGGCTGCAGCCGCCGCCCCAGCGGATGGATCTTGCGCCCGAGATACGAGGCGTAGCTGTGCTGAATGTGCACGATCTCGCTGCCGTGCGTGGCGCCCAGGCCGAGCATGCGCAGGCTGAGACCGAAATGGTCGAAGCGGTACATGTGGGTCGGGGCCTGACCGCCGTAGGCGTCGGCGAACGCCCACGTGGGGCCGCCGAACATCACGTCCGAGGCGAACGCGAGCAGGGCGCTTCGGCGCGGGTAGCGGGGATAGGCGGCCAGCACGCGCTGTTTGGCGTCGGGCGCGACGCGGGCGAAGTAGGCGTCCACGGCCGCCGCGGTGGTGGGCAGCATCGGGGGTTTGCCCCAGGCGAACATCGACGCTTCGTGGCTGTTGGTTCCGATGATCAGCGGCACCCGCCGCATCGCCCCGGCGCGCGCGGCAACAAGCGGATGATGCGGGAGTAGGTCGACGCCGTGGGTCAGCCCGTATGCCAACGTCGGCGTGGTGGCGGCGCTTTCCAGCTGCAGCCTTCCCGCCGTCCGGCGCAGTTCACGCTGCGGTAGCCCCTTGACCTCCGAGACCGGCACGCCGAGCCGCCGCACGAACTCGTGGGCTCGCTGGGCCCGGGTCTCTCGGTCGGCGATCAACGGCAGCGCCGGGCTCTGCGCGATCGCGCGGCTGAACAGACCCTCGGCCGCGGGGCTGGCGAGCAGCGCGAGCACCGATGTGCCGCCCGCGGACTCGCCGAACACCGTCACGCGCGAGGGGTCGCCTCCGAACGCCGCAATGTGGTCGCGGATCCACCGCAGCGCGGCGATCTGGTCACGCAGGGCGAGGTTGTCGTCGAAGCCGGCGCCCAGATCGCCGAGCTCGAAGCCGCCGAAGACGCCGATGCGGTAGGTGACGTTGACGACGACCACGTCGCCGTTGGCCGCCAGCCGCGAGCCGTTGTACAGCTGAAACTGACCGGCACCGAAGACGAATGCGCCGCCGGGGATCCACACCATCACCGGCAGCGACGCGTTGGTGTCGGGCGACCACACCGTCAACGTCAGGCAGGCCTCGTCGCGGACCTTGGGGTCGTCGCGCCCGCCGCCCACGAACGACTTGCCCTGCGCGGCAGCGGCCCGTGCTCGACCGCGTCACGCAAGCCCGTCCACGGGCGCTTCGGCTCAGGAGCGCGGAACCGCCGTTCCCCCACCGGCTGCTCGGCGTAGGGCACACCGCGCCACACCCCGACGCCGTTCTCGGTCGTGCCGCGCAGATCACCGAGGCCGGTGTGGACGACGACCGAATGTCCGACAACGGTGGCCACGGGCGAATCGTAGTGTGCAAAGCTGAACGCCATGACCTTCAACGAAGGTATGCGGATCGACACCAGCACGACCTCGTCCAGCGGTGGCGGAGGCGGCCCCGGCCGGGGCATCGCGCTCGGCGGCGGCGTCGGTGGCCTGCTCGTCCTCGTGGTGGCGCTGTTCCTCGGCGTCGACCCCAGCTCGGTGGTGCCCCAGCAGGGCCAGTACGACAGCCAGGGTGTCGAGTCGCCGGGCTTCGACCTCAACCAGTGCAAAACCGGCGCGGATGCCAACACGATCCCCGAGTGCCGGGTGGTCGCGACCGGCAACTCGCTCGACGGGATCTGGCCCCAGCTGCTGCCGGACTACACACGTCCGCGCGTCAGACTCTTCACCGGAAGCGTCGACACCCGGTGCGGCCCGGCCACCAGCGACGTGGGGCCGTTCTACTGCCCGGTGGATCAGACCGCGTATTTCGACGTCGACTTCTTCAACGTCCTGCGCGACCAGTTCGGTTCCAGCGGAGGGCCGTTGGCGCAGGAGTACGTCGTCGCCCACGAGTTCGGCCACCATGTGCAGAATCTCACCGGCGCGCTTCGGAACTCGCAGGGCCCCGGTGCGGCCGGACCCACCGGCGGCGGAGTCCGCACCGAACTGCAGGCCGACTGCTACGCCGGCGTCTGGGCGCACTATGCCGCGATCACCAAGCAGGAGGGCACCGACGTCACGTTTTTGGAGCCGTTGACGGACAAGGACATCGCCGACGCGCTGTCGGCCGCGGCATCGGTGGGCGACGACCGCATCCAGCAGCAGGCCACCGGTCGGGTGAACCCCGAGGCGTGGACGCACGGGTCCGCGGCGCAGCGGCAGAAATGGTTCACCGAGGGCTACCGCACCGGTGATCCGAAGGCGTGTGACACATTCTCGACGAATGACCTCGGGTAGGACACCCACGGCCGTCGACGCCGTCGCCGAACGATATCTTGACACCCTCGCCGAACTCGACCCCTGCGCTGCAACGGATATGGGCATCGCGGGTCACGACGAGGAGATCACCGACTACTCCCCCGAAGGCGTCGCCGCGCGTGCCGACGCCGCACGCCGCACGTTGCGCGAACTGTCCGAGGTGACACCCACCGACGCGGTCGACGAGGTGACCGTCGCCGCGATGCGCGATCGCCTCGGCATCGTGGTCGAGCTCAACGACGCCGGGCTCGACGTCGGTGAACTCAACGTCATCGCCTCTCCCCTGCAGTCGATGCGCGACGTGTTCGACCTGATGCCGACCGACACCGACGACGACTGGGCGGTGATCGCGCGCCGGCTATCGCGGCTGCCCGACCGTGTCGCCGGATACGCCGAGGCGCTGCGCGCCGCGGTGGCCGACGGGCATCCGCCGGCGGTGCGCCAGGTCGTGCGCGGTATCGACCAGGCCGCGAGCATCCAGCACCTGCTGGTCGACATGGTCGCGAACGCCGTCCCCGAGAACGCAACGCTGCACGACGATCTGCAGCAGCACGCGGCCAACGCCGCCAACGCCTATCGGGAGCTCGGCAGGGTCCTCGGCGACGACATCGCCCCGTATGCGCCCGCCGAGGACGCCGTGGGCCGCGACGTCTACCGAATGTGGTCGCGGTCGTTCCTTGGTGCCGAGGTCGACTTCGACGAGACGTACCAGTGGGGTTTGGAGCTGCTGGAAAGCATTGTCGCCGAACAGGAAAAACTCGCCCAGCAGTTGTATCCGGGGACGTCGGTCGCCGACGCGCTGCGGTGCCTGGACACCGAGGAGCGTTATCTCGTCCACGGCGTCGACGCGCTGCAGGCCTGGATGCAGGACCTCTCCGACCGCGCGGTCGATGCGCTCGCCGACACGCATTTCGAGATCGCCGAACCTCTGCGCCGGCTGGAGTGCCGGATCGCGCCGACCCACACCGGCGGCATCTATTACACCGGACCGTCGGAGGATTTCAGTCGTCCGGGCCGGATGTGGTGGTCGGTTCCGCACGGCGTCGACACCTTCCACACCTGGCAGGAGACGACGACCGTGTTCCACGAGGGCGTGCCGGGACACCACCTGCAGATCGGCCGCGCGGTCGTGCGCGCCGACCAGCTCAACCGGTGGCGGCGACTGGGCTGCTTCGTATCGGGCCACGGTGAGGGCTGGGCGCTGTACGCCGAACGGTTGATGGCCGAGCTCGGGTGGCTCGACGACCCGGGCAACCGCATCGGAATGCTTGATGCGCAACGTTTCCGGGCCGCACGCGTGGTCATCGACATCGGCGTGCACTGCGGGATGACCGCACCAGACGGCGCGGTGTGGGACGCCGAGAAGGCGTGGAATTTCCTGGTGTCACACAGCGCGATGAACGAGGAGCACCTGCAGTTCGAGCTCGACCGCTACCTCGGGTGGCCGGGTCAGGCGCCGTCGTACGCGATCGGCCAGCGGATCTGGCAACGGCTGCGCGACGACGTGGTGGGCCGCGGCGTGTCGCTCAAGGAGTTCCACGACCGCGCCTTGGACCTGGGCGGGTTGCCGCTCGATGTGCTCCGCTCCGCGCTGGCGCGCGATTTCGCCTCCGGCTGAGCCTCTTTCGTCGCACGCTCACACGCCCTAGCGTGGATGCATGGAGTCCGTGCCCGTCACGCCGAATCTGACCATGCTCGTTGTCAACGGATGGCAGGTCTACGCCTGGCGCGACGGTGACTCGGTCACGCTGATCGACACCGGGGCGCCGGGCTCCGGCGCCGCGATCGCCGAGGCGGTACCCGGAATCGACCGGATCGTGTTGACGCACGGGCACGTCGACCACATCGGCTCGGCGGCCGAACTGCACAGCACGACCGGGGCTCCCGTCGTGGCCGGCGCCGATGACGCCGCCGCCATCCGCGACGGTGCGTCGCTGCCGCCACCGGTTTTCGAGGACTGGGAAGTGCCGATCCACGCGCGGGTCGCCGCGAACCTGCCCGATGCGGCCGACCCTGTACCCGTCGAGCGGGAACTGCGCGACGGCGACATCCTCGACTTCGGCGGAGGCGCGGAGGTGCTGTCGATACCCGGGCACACCGAGGGCAGCATCGCGATCCACCTTCCGCAACACGGCGTCCTGCTCACCGGGGACACCATCGCCAATATCGGCACGCTCATGCTCGGCACCTTCAACCAGGACCGCGCCCGCACGGTGGAGTCGTTCCGCCGGCTCGCCGCCCTCGACGTGGATACGGCGTGTTTCGGACACGGCGAGCCGATCGTCTCCGGTGCCGGCGCCCGGCTTCGGGAGGTCGCCGCCGCGTTGACCTGACGCGAAACCCAACCGACCCCATCCGAATCGCCCGGCGAGTACCGTCACCCGTGGCCGAAGGAGACACCCATGCGCGTCGCAATCGCTGGAGCAACTGGAAACATCGGCGCACGCACCGCCGCCGCGCTCGAACGCGACGGCCACGAGGTCGTCCGCATCAGTCGCTCACTCGGTGTCGACCTGATGTCCGGGGAGGGACTGGACGCCGCGCTCGCCGGAGTGCAGGCGGTCGTCGACACGGTCAGCGCACCGCCGATAGACCGCGACCGCACCATCGAGTATTTCGGCACGACCACGCGCAATCTGCTGGCCGCCGAGCAGCGCGCGGGTGTCGACCACCACGTCTTGTTGTCGATCGTCGGCATCCATGACGTCGAGGGCAATCCGCACTACGCGGGCAAGCGGGAACAGGAGCGGCTCGTCGCCGAGGGACCGGTGCCGTGGACAGTCGTGCCCGCCACGCAGTTTCACGATTTCGCGGCCATGGTCGCCGGCTGGTTCGAACAGGACGGGGTGTCGGCCATCGCACCTCTGCTCGTGCAGCCGATCGCGCCCGACGACATCGCGCAGGTGCTCGCCGAGGTCGCCGTCGGAGCGCCGCAGGGTCGCCACGTCGATGTCGCCGGTCCCGAAACCCAGGACCTGGTCGACATGGCACGCCGGACACTCGCGGTCAGGGGGCAGCAACTGAAGCTGGTCCCGACCTGGTCGGGCATGTTCGGACTGTCGATGGCCGGAAATGTGTTGCTACCGGGCGAGAATGCCCGCATCGCCCCGACGACGTTCGACGACTGGCTCGCCGCCGGCGCCAACTGATCAGGAGACCCGATGACGAATTCCGACACCCCGCTCGCCGGGAAAGTGGCGTATGTGACCGGCGCCGCCCGCGGCCAGGGCCGCCAGCACTGCGTGCGCCTGGCGCGCGCCGGGGCCGACATCGTCGCGATCGACGCCTGCGGACCGGTCGCCGAGCACAACGGTTACCCGCCGGCGCTGCCCGAGGACCTCGCCGAGACGGTGAGCCTCGTCGAAGGTGAGGGCCGCAAGATCGTCGCCGACCGGGTCGACGTCCGCGATCTCACAGCACAGCAGCGGGTGGTCGCCGACGCGATCGAACAGTTCGGCCGCCTCGACATCGTCGTGGCCAACGCCGGTGTGATGAATTGGGGTCGGCTGTGGGAGATTTCGGCCCAGCAGTGGCAAGAGGTGCTCGACGTCAACCTGACCGGCGTGTGGAACACGATCAAGGTCGTCGTCCCGCCGATGATCGAGGCGGGCAACGGCGGGTCGATCATCACCATCAGCTCGGCCGCAGGTGTCAAGGCCGTCCCCGGCTGCGGCCACTACTGCGCCAGCAAGTTCGGCGTCGTCGGGTTGACCAACTCGCTCGCGGTCGAGCTCGGCGAGTTCGGCATCCGGGTCAACTCGGTGCATCCGTACGGCACCGACACCCCGATGGGCAACGACACGTCGATGTGGCAGATCTTCGCCGACCATCAGAACTACATCCACAGTTTCTCGCCCGGCGCGCTGTCGACGGAGTCGTTGGCGGACCCCGATCTGGTCTCCGACATCGTGGTGTGGTTGGCCAGCGACGCGTCGTCTCTGCTGACGGCGGCCCAAATCCCGGCCGACAAGGGTTATCTCAAGATTTGATCCCGCGAGCAGACGCGAAACTGCCGTTTTTCGCGGGGCGGTTTCTAGTGCTTGATGCAACAGCCTCTAGTTGAGGGGTTGTATGAGAGTTCCGCGGTATCCGTTTGTGGGTCGTCGGTTCTGGGCGTTGATC
>NZ_LZJE01000158.1:0-23812 GCF_001666865.1 Mycobacterium sp. E136 | reverse complement strand
GCACTTTGGGGCCGTACGGCATTCCGGTGGCCCGCGCCGAGCCGAGCGGTACCCGGCTCATCACCTCCACGCCGCCGGCGACGACGACGTCCTGCTGGCCCGACATCACCGCGTGGACCGCGAAATCCAGCGCCTGCTGGCTCGACCCGCAGGCGCGGTTGACGGTGGTGCCGGGAATGGTCTCCGGCCAGCCCGCGGCAAGCGCTGCGTAGCGGCCGATGTTGCTCGACTGGTCGCCGACCTGAGACACGCAGCCCCACACCACGTCGTCGACGATCTCGGGGTCGATGCCCGCCCGCTCCACGAGCGCGTTGAGCACGATCGCCGAGAGATCGGCGGCGTGCATCTCCGACAGTCCACCGTTGCGCTTGCCGACCGGCGTGCGCACCGCCTCGACGATCACCGTTTCACGCATTGTCCTTCTCCGATCCGGGCCGTACCGCCCATCGACCAGTAAATACGGCTTCGCGCTTCGCCGCGAACGCCGCATATGCCTCTGTCGAGTCCGCGGTGGCGAAGTTGCCGGGTTGCGCACGTGCCTCGTTGGCCAGCGCCTCGCGCAGCGTCGCGTTGGCCCCGTCGTTGAGCAGCGCCTTGCTCTGCGCGAGCGCCACCGGCGGTCCCGCCGCCAGTCGGGCGGCGAGGTCGGTGACGAAGCCGTCGATCTCGTCGGCGGGCCTCACCCACGTGACCAGCCCCAGCGAGCGCGCTTCCTCGGCGTCGATCATGTCGGCCAGCAGCACCAGTCGTTTCGCTTGTTGCAGGCCGACCAGTTTGGGCAGCAGCCACGAGCCGCCGAGGTCGACCGACAGACCGCGCTTCGAGAAGATCTGACAGAACCGGGCTTCCGGCGTCGCCACCACGAAATCGCAACCGAGCGCGAGGTTCCAGCCAGCCCCCACAGCGACACCGGTCACCTTGGCGATGGTGGGTATGGACAACTCGTGCAGAGCGAGAGCGACGTCGGTGAGCCGACGCAGCTTGTGCCGCGGATGAATGTCCTCGGGTGTGCCGATGTCGGCGCCCGAGCAGAACGCCCCACCCGCCCCGGTGATCACCACCGCGCGCAGATCGGTGTCGCGGGCGGCGGCCCGCAGGGAATCGGCGAGCTCCTCCCACAGCTGCGCGTTGATCGCGTTCTTGCGGTCGGGTCGGTTCAGCGTCAGGGTCCGCACCCCGTCGCGCTCGGAGGTCAGCAGCACGTCCTCGCTCACGAGTACGCGGGTCCGATCACTTTTTCGGCGCGCAGACGCGCGAGATCCTCAGCGTTGAGCCCCAATTCGCCGAGGACGGCGTCGGTGTGCTGACCCAGCCCGGGCACCGCGCCCATCGGCTGCTCGAAGCCGCTGATCACCGGCGGCGGACGCAGCGCGCGGATGTCGCCCTTGGGCGTGGCGACGGTGCGCCAGCGGTCACGGGCGGTGAGATGAGGGTGCACGACGACCTCGCTGGGGACGTTGTAGCGGGAGTTACCGATCCCGGCGTCGTCGGCGATCTTCTGTATCTCGGCGAGATCGTGCTGGGCACACCAGGATCCGATCGCCTCCTCGAGGACCTCGCGGTGGGAGCAACGGTCGGGGTTGGTGGCGAAGCGCGGATCGTCGGCGAGGTCGGGACGGTTGATGATCTCGCGGGCCACCCGCTGCCACTCCCGGTCGTTGGTGGTGCCGAGCACCACCGTCTGGCCGTCGCGCGTCGGAAAGGCGCCGTAGGGTGCGACGGCGGGTGAGCCGACGCCGAGCGGTTCCTGGTCGATGCCCGAATGCTGGGTGTACGTCAGCTGGTATCCCATGACATCGGTCATCACGTCGAACAGGCTCAGCGCGACGGACGGGCCCGCGGTAGCGGTGTTGCCGCTGCCGCGCCCGACCAGCAGCGCCAGGATCGAGATCGCGGCGTAGAGGCCGGTGGAGAAGTCGGCCATCGCGGGTCCGGGCTTGGCCGGCATGCCCGGGTAGCCGGTGACCGCGCACGAACCCGCCTCGGCTTGGACGAGAAGGTCGTACGCGCGTTTGTGGGAGATCGGTCCGCCGGGGCCGTAGCCGTCGATCTCGACCGGGATCACGTTGGGATGCCGTGTGGCGAGGTCCGCGGGACTCAGGCCCATCCGCGCGGTCGCACCCGGCGCGAGGTTGGACACGAACGCGTCCGCCCGGTCGAGGAGGCGGTGCAGCAGTTCGATGCCCTCCGGCGCCTTGGTGTTCAGCGTCACCGACTCCTTGCCGCGGTTACACCAGACGAAGTGCGCGGCCAAGCCACCGGGACCGTTGACGACGTCGTCGTAGTCGCGGGCGAAGTCACCACCGTTGGGGTTCTCCACCTTGATCACCCGGGCGCCGAAGTCGGCGAGCACCCGGGTGCACATCGGTGCGGCCACGGCCTGCTCCATCGCGACGACGGTGACGCCGTCCAGTGGTGCTGCGCCGCTCACATCACCATGCCGCCGTCGACCGGCAGCACCTGTCCGGTGATGTAGGAGGCGGCGTCGGATGCCATGAACACGAACGCCCCGGCGATCTCCTCGGGGTCGGCCCACCGCTTCATCGGGATGCGGTTCATCATGTTGGCCGCGAACTTCTCGTTGGTGCGGATGGTCTCCGTCATGGGGGTGGCGGCCAGCGGCGCCAGCGCGTTCACCATGATCTTCTTCGTCGCCAATTCGCGAGCAAGGGATTTGGTGAACCCGATGATGCCCGCCTTGGCCGCCGAATAGTTGACCTGGCCCAGCGTGCCCGTCAGGCCCGCCGCCGAAGTGACGTTGACGATGCGGCCCGTCCCGTCGGTGGGGATGTGCGGGAGCGCGGCCTGAGTGACGTTGAAGGCGCCCATCACGTGGATGTCGAAGAGCAGCCGGAACGCCTCCTGCGTGGTCTTCTCGAACATCGCGGGTTTGGTCACGCCCGCGTTGTTGATGACGATGTGCAGAGCACCATCGGCGAGCGCGGCCGCCTGCGCGGCCGCGGCGTCGGCCGAGTCGCGATCCGAGACGTCCAACGCGGCGGACTCCGCCCGACCGCCGCCGGTCGAAATGCGTTCAGCGACAGCGGCGGCGCCGTCCTTGTCCAGGTCGGTGACGAGCACCGCGGCACCCGCATCGGCGAGAGCCTGTGCGACTGCGGAGCCGATGCCACCCGCGGCACCGGTCACCAACGCCGAACGGCCGGATAGATCGAAATAGTTGACCATCAGTGGTAGTGCTCCTCCGTCAGTAGCTGCGCGGCAGTCCGAGGACGTGCTCGCCGAGGAAGTTGAGGATCATCTCCTGGCTCACCGGCGCGATCTTCATCAGCCGCGACTCGCGGAAGTAGCGGGAGACGTGGTACTCCTCCGAGTAACCCATACCGCCGTGCAGCTGCAGGGCCCGGTCGGCAGCACCGAATCCGGCGTCGGCGCACAGATACTTCGCCGTATTGGCCTCTCGCCCACAGGGTTTGCCGTTGTCGTAAAGCCACGTGGCCTTGCGCAACACCAGTTCGGCGGCATCGAGCCGGGCCAGGGAATCGGCGAGCGGGAACTGCAGGCCCTGGTTCATCCCGATGGGGCGGTTGAACACGTGGCGCTCGTTGCCGTACTTGACGGCCTTCTCCAGCGCCACCCGTCCGATGCCCAGCGCCTCGGCCGCGATCAGCATCCGCTCGGGGTTGAGACCGTCAAGGATGTACTTGAAGCCCTTGCCCTCCTCGCCGACCCGGTGCTCGACGGGCACCATCAGGTCGTCGATGAACACCTCGTTGGAGCTGACGGCGTTGCGCCCCATCTTCTTGATGGGCCGGATGTCGACGCGGTCGCGGTCGAGGTCGGTGAGGAACAGCGTCATCCCGTCGGTCTTCTTGGTGACCTCATCGAAAGGTGTGGTCCTGGTCAGCAGCAGGATCTTCTCCGACTCCAGCGCCTTGGAGATCCACACCTTGCGGCCGTTGATCCGGTATTTGTCGCCTTCGCGCTTGGCGAACGTGGTGATGCGGGAGGTGTCCAGTCCCGCACCGGGTTCGGTGACGCCGAAGCACACGTGCAGGTCGCCGTTGACGATGCGTGGCAGCGTCTCGGCTTTGAGCTCGTCGGAGCCGTGCTTGACGACGGGTTGCATCCCGAAGATAGACAGGTGAATCGCGCTGGCGCCGTTCATCGCGGCCCCGGAGCGCGACACCTCCTCGAGCAGCAGCGTGGCCTCGGTGATGCCGAGGCCGTGCCCGCCGTACTCCTCGGGGATCGTCATGCCAAGCCAGCCGCCCTTGGCGATCGCGTCGTAGAACTCCCGCGGGAACTCGTGTGCGAGATCTTTTTCCATCCAGTAGTGGTCGTCGAACTTGCTCGCCAACTCACGAACGGACTTGCGGATCAGCTCCTGGTCCTCGGTCAGTTCGAAACTCATCCCGCCGGGCACGGTGGTTCTCCTCTTGTCGTCGTCTCGCAGCGAAGTGCGCCGGCGCGTGAACGTGACTTCCGCACCGGCGCACTGAAAAGACGTTGCTCGCGGCCCTGCGGCCGGACCTTCCGATACTTGCAGACTCCTCAGTCTCAGTCCTTGTTGCCGCTCACCTGCTTGGCACTGGCCGCGAAGTCGGCGAACGACGCGCCGGTCTTCTCCTTCTTCGAGAGGGCTTGGATGGAGACGTCGTGCCCCTCCGCGGCCTTGCGCAGCGCACCCACCGTCGCCTGTTCGCGGGTGATGTGGGTGAACGGGTCCCAGTGATACCAGCGCATCGCGTTCTGGAAGGTCATCTTGTTGATCTCGTCATCGGGCACTTTGTTGGCCTTGAGCACCTCGTCGAGCTGCTCGGGAGCCCCGGGCCACATCGAGTCGCTGTGCGGGTAATCGGCCTCCCAGCAGATGTTGTCGATCCCGATCGCATTGCGGGTGGCCACCCCCACCGGATCGGCGATGAAACAGGTCAAAAAGTGCTCACGAAACACCTCGCTGGGCAGCTTGCCCCCGAAGTCCTGACCCGTCCACGTCGAATGCATCTCATAGGTGCGGTCCACCCGCTCCAAAAAGTACGGAATCCAGCCCGTACCGCCCTCAGACAGCGCGATCCGCAGCGTCGGGTACTCCTTGATCGGGCGCGACCACAACAGATCCGCCGCAGCCTGCACGATGTTCATCGGCTGCAACGTGATCATCACATCCATCGGCGCATCCGGGGCCGTGATCGCCAACCGCCCCGACGACCCGATGTGCACGTTGAGCACCGTCTCGGTGTCGACCAACGCATCCCACATCGGCTTCCAATGCTCAAAATCGTGAAAACTCGGATAGCCCATCGCCGCCGGGTTCTCGGTGAACGTCAACGAATGCACACCACGCTCAGCGTTGCGCCGGATCTCCTTGGCGCACTCCACCGGATCCCAGATCACCGGCAACGTCATCGGAATGAACCGCGCCGGATAGGCCCCGCACCACTCCTCGACATGCCAATCGTTGTAGGCCTTCACCAACGCCAGGGAGAACTCCTGATCCTCAGTGGCGAACAACCGCCCGGCGAAACCGGGAAACGACGGAAAACACATCGAGCCCAGGATGCCGCCGGCGTTCATGTCCTTGACCCGCTCATCGACCTGCCAACAGCCGGGCCGGATCTCATCGAGACCCTGCGGCTCCAGCCCGTACTCCTCCTTCGGCCGGCCCGCCACCGCGTTGAGCGCCACATTCGGGATCACCGTGTCACGGAACTGCCAGGTATCCGACCCATCCGGATTGTGCACCAACCGCGGCGCCTCATCGATGTACTTCTTGGGCAGATGATTCTTGAACATATCGGGCGGCTCGACGATGTGATCATCGACACTGATCAAGATCATGTCGTCCTTGTTCATGCCCGTTCCTTTCGTCGCGTCCCCCGAGGCTAGCTATCAGGACCTTGCTCAATGTGAGGAAACTATCTTCTCACCGTACGAGAATCAATGTCCGAAAGCCACCCTATGCCCTCCTGTCAGGGCGATTAGGTCCGACGAGGCACGCTTTTGACCACCGCCGATGACCTCCGGCGTTGACCATCGGCGAGAAAGGTGGAAATCTATTGGCGAAATATGAGAACCTGATTCTCACCACCGAGAGCACACCGAAGGGAGGCGCCTTGCGCGTGCCGCCGCTGCCCGCAGCAGAGTGGGACGACGCCGTCGACCAAGCTCTGTCGAGCATGTCTCCCGAACGGCGGAATCCCGAGTTGGCGGGCAACCTGCTGGCGACGTTGGTCCGCCATCCGAAGCTGACCCGCGCCTTTCTGCGGTTCAACTTCCACCTGCTGTACGGATCGACGCTGTCGCCGCGGCTGCGCGAGTTGGCGGTCCTGCGCGTGGCGCACCTGACCAAGTGCGAATACGAGTGGCGCCACCACGTCAAGATGGGTCGCGAGGAGGGGCTGACGGACGAGGTCATCGATGCCCTGCAACGCGGTGAGGCCCTAGACGAGCTCGACCGCGCCGTGCTGCAGGCGGTCGACGAACTACAGGACAACGCCAACGTTTCCGACGCAACATGGGCCGCCTTGTCCGAACACCTCGAGGAACGTCAGCTGATGGACCTCGTCTTCACCATCGGCTGCTATGGCGCACTGGCCATGGCCATCAACACTTTCGGCGTGGAACCAGACTCCGAAAATCTCGCAGAGAGGTAAGACACCGTGGCATTTTTTCCGAAACCAGAAGAGGGTAGCTGGACGGAGCACTGGCCCGAACTCGGCACCGCACCGGTCGATTACACCGACTCCATCGACCCGGAGCAGTGGAAGCTCGAGCAGCAGGCCATCTTCCGCAAGTGCTGGCTCAACGTGGGACGCGTGGAGCGGCTTCCCAAGAAGGGCAGCTACTTCACTCGCGAGATGCCGTCGGCGGGTGCCGGTACGTCGGTGATCATCGTCAAGGACGGCGACAACACGGTGCGTGCGTTCCACAACATGTGCCGCCATCGCGGAAACAAGCTGGTGTGGAACGACTATCCCGGCGAAGAGGTCTCGGGCACGTGCCGCCAATTCACGTGCAAGTACCACGCCTGGCGCTACAACCTGAAGGGTGATCTGACGTTCATCCAGCAGGAGGGCGAGTTCTTCGATGTCGACAAGGCCGACTACGGGTTGGTGCCCGTGCGCTGCGAGGTGTGGGAAGGCTTCATCTTCATCAACTTCGACGACGACGCCGAACCGCTGATCGACTACCTGGGCGACTTCGCGAAGGGCCTCGAGGGCTACCCGTTCCACGAGATGACCGAGACGTATTCCTATCGGGCCGAGGTCAACTCGAACTGGAAGCTGTTCATCGACGCGTTCGTTGAGTTCTACCACGCGCCGATCCTGCACATGAAGCAGGCGGTCAAGGAGGAGGCCGAGAAGCTGGCCAGCTACGGCTTCGAGGCACTGGCTTACGACATCAAGGGCAGGCATTCCATGGTGTCCTCGTGGGGCGGCATGAGCCCGCCGAAGGACATCAACATGGTCAAGCCCATCGAACGCATCCTGCACAGCGGGCTGTTCGGACCGTGGGACCGGCCCAAGATCAAGGGCATCCTGCCAGAGGAGCTGCCGCCGGCGGTCAACCCGTCCCGGCACCACGCATGGGGTCAGGACTCCTTCGAGTTCTTCCCGAACTTCACCCTTCTGCTGTGGGCGCCGGGCTGGTATCTGACGTACCACTACTGGCCGACCGACGTGGACAAGCACATCTTCGAGTGCACTCTGTACTTCGTGCCCGCCACCAACACCCGCGAGCGGCTCGCCCACGAACTCGCGGCCGTGACCTTCAAGGAGTACGCGTTCCAAGACGCCAACACCCTCGAGGCCACCCAAACGATGATCAACACCCGTGTGGTCAAGGAATTCCCGCTGTGTGACCAGGAGGTCCTGCTGCGTCACCTGCACAAGACCGCGTGGGATCACGTGAACGCCTACAAGAAGGAAAAAGGCCTCACCAACGGCCAGACCTCCGCCAGCGCGAGCGAGAAGGACGCGATCAATGCCTAAGTTGCCGGAAGAGTTCGCCGATCTGGAGCGGTTCACCGACTGGTGCCTGCCCACCGAAGAGGAGCGCTACCAGAAGCGACTGTCCTCGACGATGGAGGAGATGCAGGAGTTCTACGACGCCGGTATGGAGCGCCTCGAGGCCGTCATGGAGTACTGCGACGCCCGCTTCCCGCTGGACGGGATGCCCGAGGACGCAAAGGCTCTCATCCACATGATGCAGTCGCTGGTCAACGTGTCGTTCCCGATCGAGGTGTGGAAGCAGCCGCGCGTGCTCGACAGCGGCGCAACCTATATCACCTGTATCAGGGAGCCGGTGGTCTAGGAGTGCTGACCCTCAAAGCGGCGGGTCTGCTCGACGTCGATGCCGGTGAGATCGTCCGGCCGGGCATCGTCCGAATCGACGGCGAGCGCATCGTCGGCGTCGGCGGTGCGGCCGAAGGCGACTGTGAGGTCATCGATCTCGGAGACGCCATCCTGTTGCCCGGGTTGATGGACATGGAGGTCAACCTCCTGATGGGCGGCCGGGGCGAAAACCCCGGCCTTTCCCAGGTTCAGGACGACCCCGCGACCCGGGTGCTGCGAGCGGTGGGTAACGCCCGACGTACATTGCGGGCCGGCTTCACGACCGTGCGTAATCTCGGGTTGTTCGTCAAGACCGGCGGTTACCTGCTCGACGTCGCGCTGGGCAAGGCGATCGACGCCGGATGGATCGACGGTCCGCGGGTCATTCCGGCCGGTCACGCGATCACCCCGACCGGGGGCCACCTCGATCCGACGATGTTCGCGGCCTTCATGCCGGGCGCGCTGGAGCTGACGGTCGAAGAGGGCATCGCCAACGGCATCGACGAGATCCGCAAGGCGGTGCGCTACCAGATCAAGCACGGCGCCCAGCTGATCAAGGTCTGCGTCTCCGGCGGCGTGATGTCGCTGACCGGCGAGGCTGGCGCGCAACACTATTCAGACGAGGAACTGCGGGCCATCGTCGACGAGGCGCACCGACGCGGCCTGAAGGTGGCCGCGCACACGCACGGCGCCGAGGCCGTGAAGCACGCCGTCGCGTGCGGCATCGACTGCATCGAGCACGGCTTCCTGATGGACGACGAAGCAATCCAGATGCTGGTCGACAACGACCGGTGGCTGGTCACCACGCGCCGGCTGGCCGAAGCCATGGATGTGTCGAGGGCACCGAAGGCGTTGCAGGACAAGGCCGCCGAGATGTTCCCGAAAGCTCGCACATCGATCAAGGCCGCCTACGAGGCGGGGGTGAAGATCGCGGTCGGCACCGACGCCCCCGCTATCCCCCACGGCAAGAACGCCGACGAGTTGGTCACGCTGGTGGAATGGGGCATGCCTGCCGCCGCCGTGTTGCGCGCGGCCACCGTCGTCGCCGCGGATCTGATCGACAAGCCCGACCTGGGCCGCATCGCCGAGGGGTACCTCGCCGACATCATCGCGGTGCCTGGTGACCCGCTCGCCGATATCAGCGTTACACGGGATGTCAGCTTTGTAATGAAGGGCGGTAAGGTCTTCCGACATGACTCGAACTGACGATCTGGTCGAGATCCAGCAGCTGCTGGCCAAGTACGCCGTCACGATCACCCAGGGCGACATCGAGGGGCTGATCTCGGTGTTCACCCCGGACGGGACGTACAGCGCGTTCGGCTCCACCTACACGCTGAACCGCTTCCCCGAGCTCGTCGACGCCGCGCCGAAGGGCCTGTTCATGACCGGCACGTCGCTGGTGCACCTCGATGAGAACGATCCGGACAAGGCGACGGGGACGCAGCCGCTGTGCTTCATCGAGCATTCCAAACACGACATGCGGATCGGCTATTACAGCGACACCTATGTCCGCACCGACGACGGCTGGCGGCTGAAAACCCGTGCCATGACGTTCATCCGGCGCAGCGGCGACCACGACTCCGGCCGTCCGCACGCCATCGGAAGGCCCGAAGCTGGATGAGCAGCGACCTATTCGAACCCGCCACCTTCCGCGCCAAGCTGCGGGAATGGCTCGACACCAACGACCTGACCCCTCCCGACGACCACTCACTCGACGCCCATCAGGCCCAGCACCTGCGGGTGCTCAAGGCGCTGTACGACGCCGATTGGATGCGCTACGGCTGGCCGGAATCGGCCGGCGGCCTCGGCGGTCCGGACATCCTGCGGGCCATCGTCGGCGAGGAGGTGGTCGGGCGCGGACTCGACCATCCCGGGCCGTATTCGATGCTCGACGTGCTGACGCCAACCATGATTGACTACGCACGACCAGAACTGGCGGCGGAGATGGTGCCGCGGCTGTTGTCCGGGCAGGAGTCGTGGTGCCAGGGTTTCTCCGAGCCCGGCTCGGGTAGCGACCTGGCGTCGTTGACCACTCGCGCCGTGCCGCAGGGCGACAACTGGGTCGTGAACGGTCAGAAGGTGTGGACCAGCTTCGCGCAGTACGCCAAACGGTGCATCCTGCTCACCCGCACCGGTGACGCCAACACGCCTAACCACGGAGCGATCACCGCATTCTTTGTCGACCTCGATTCGCCGGGTGTCTCGGTGCGTCCATTGCGCACCATGCATGATGTCGACGAATTCTGTGAGGTGTACTTCGACGACGTCGTGGTGCCGGCGGACCGTATGCTGGGCAACCCCGGCGACGGGTGGAAGGTCGCGATGGATCTTCTCCCCTACGAGCGCTCCACCTGCTTCTGGCAACGCATCGCCTACCTGTACTCGCGGTTCGACGAGCTCGTGAACGAGGTCAAAGGTCTTGGCACAGCGTCGGATTCAGATCTGGGCGAGGTGTACTTGGCGCTGCATACGTTGCGCTGCCGCTCTCGCGCCACCCAGCATCGGCTGGGCGAGGGACAGAAGCTGGGTGCAGACACGTCGATCGACAAGGTGCTGCTGGCGGGCGCCGAACAGCGGCTCTACGACACCGTGCGCGATCTGCTGCCCGGCCGCATCGAGCTCGAGGAGAACGCCTGGCGCACCGAGTACCTGTATTCGCGGGCCGCGACCATCTACGGCGGCACCGCCGAGGTGCAGCGCAATATCATCGCCCGTCGCCTGCTCGATCTGGGTAAGGAGTGAGGAGTGGAATCCGGTTTGGACGCCGAATCGCTGGCGATGCTCGAAGACACGCTGCGCAAGACGATGCTGTCGGTCTCGGGCGCGGAGCTCGACGCTGCGCTGGCCGAACTCGGGTGGGCCGAGATGCTGGCCGACACACCCGATCAGGCGATCCCGTTGGTGTTCCGCCTGCTCGGCGAAACCGGTTCGCACGCCTCGGTTCTCAACGATGTGCTGTTGGAGACGATTGGCGGCCTACCAGGCGGGACCCCGCCGATGCCCTACACCGGCGGCAGCTGGGTGGTCTGGGAACGCGCGGCCAACAGCGAGCCGACGCTCGGCGGCCTGCCCCTGCGCCGGGTACCCGATGGCGAGCTGATGCGGATGGGTGAGGCTCGCCGAGCGGTGGGCTGGTGGCTGGTCGGGTCGGCCAGGGCAATGCTGGCGCTGGCGCGTCAGCATGCGCTCGATCGCGTCCAGTTCGGCAAGCCCATCGCGTCTTTCCAAGCGATTCGGCACCGGTTGGCCGAGACGCTGGTGGCGATCGAGGGTGCCGAGGCGACGCTGGGCCTGCCGGGTACCGAAAGCGCGGACCTGACCGCGATGCTGGCCAAGGCCGCCGCGGGCAAGGCGGCATTGACGGCGGCCAAGCACTGCCAGCAAGTTCTCGGCGGCATCGGCTTCACCGCCGAACACGATCTGCATCGGCACATCAAGCGAGCGCTCCTGCTCGACGGATTGCTCGGCAGCTCACGCGAACTCACCAAGAGAGCGGGCGCAGGCCTGCGCGCCCGAGGCTCGGTCCCGCGGCTCGCCTACCTGTAGTCCTGACGTTCCGCGAGCGTGCGTGTTTGCACACGACACGCCGCGGAATTTCATCACTTTGTGCACGCTCGTGCCTCACCGATTGTGCACAAAGCCAGTTTCATCCACAGATGGTGTTCTCGGCGCCCGACGTGTTGACGCGTCGGCGCGACGCTTGCCGTCATGGACCCAGCCCTCAGGCAGCTATTCGACCGGCAAGGTGGATTGGCGACGAGCAGCCAGATCTTGGCGCTCGTTCCCCGCTACACACTTGAAGCGGTCCTCAAGGCAAGTGATCTCGAGCGCCTCTGGCACGGCATCTACTGTCTCGGTGAACCGACCGACGAGTTGAGGCTGCGCGGCCTCGACCTGTCGTGCGGCACGACGGTTCCGGTATGCCTGGCCACCGCCGCGGCACTTTTCGGCTTCGACACCGAACAACCCGCCGGACTTCACGTCCTCAACCCGCGCGGCCATCAGTTGCGCTCGGCCGACGGATTGGTGGTACATCGCCGAGACGGTGCGCCGCTGGTGCGTGTCGCCGATCGGCTCGCGACATCGCCGGCATGGACCGCGATCGAAGTGGCACGCGCATTGCGACGGCCGCGGGCGTTGGCAACACTCGACGCCGCGCTCCGCTCGGAAACCTGTACCCGGGCCGAATTGTGGCGTGCGGCAAGCCAACAAGCCGGTCGGCGCGGCATCGTAGCCGTGCGTGACCTACTTCCTCTCGCCGACGCCCGCGCCGAATCGCCGATGGAAAGTGAAGCGCGCTTGGCGATGATCGACGGTGGACTACCGATGCCCGAACTGCAGTACGAGCTGGTCGACGGAAACGGTGAGCTACGCCGCCTGGATTTCGCGTGGCCCGACGCTCGCGTCGCGGTGGAGTACGACGGCGTCGATTGGCATGCCGAACCCGAAGCGCTGCGTAACGACCGTCGACGCCGCCTGGCCCTGCAGGACGTTGGGTGGACCGTCATCGCGATCGTTGCCGACGATGTTCGGCACCGGAGCTGGGACTTCGTGGCGAGGGTAAACCGAGAACTTCGTCACGCTCGCGCCGCGTGAGCGCGACCAAACTGTCGAGAAGTGGCGGCGTGTCGTGTGCAAACACGCACGCTCGCGCCAGAAAGGGGAAGAGCTACTTGATGCTGGCCTTCATCTCGTCGAGGTTCACCAGCACCGGCCAACCGCCGACGCTCAGCGCGTTCCCGTGGCCCGTCTGGTGGATGTCGAACACCGACTGAATGGCGGCGTAGAAACCCTGCACGTCGAGGGTCTGGTTGACGGCACGCTTGGCCTGCCGTAGCGCGAACGGCGGCATCTTCGCGATCTGTTCGGCCAGCGCTCTGGTCTCCGCATCGAGCTGGCCCCGAGGCACCACCTTGTTCACCATGCCAGTGGCCGCCACCTCGTCGGCCGTCATCGCGCGACCGGTGAACAGGATCTCCTTGGCCTTGCGCGGCCCGAGTTCCCAAGTGTGGCCGTGGTATTCGACGCCGCCGATCCCCATCAGCACCACCGGGTCGGAGAACTGGGCATCGTCGGCCGCGATGATGAGGTCGCATGGCCAGCACAGCAGCAACCCGCCGGAGATGCAGCGCCCCTGGACGGCTGCGATCGACGGCTTGGGCACATTGCGCCAGCGCAGCGTGTACTCCAGATAGCGCTTCGCCTCGTGCTGGATGATGAAGTCCAGCGTGATTTTATCCGGCACCGGCCCCCCGCCCCGCAGATCGTGGCCGGCCGAGAAGTGCTTTCCGTTGGCCCGCAACACGATCACCGACACCTCGGGATCGTCCGCCGCCCGGGTCCACGCGCCGTCGAGCTCGTCGAGCAACTCGGTGTTCTGCGCGTTGGCGGCCTCGGGTCGGTTCAGCGTGATGGTCGCGATGCGGTCGGCGACCTCGTACTCGATGTACATGTTGCAGTCCTTCTAGTTTCGAGGCAGTCCCAGCAATCGCTGGGCGATGATGTTGCGTTGGATCTCTGAAGTGCCACCGGCGATGGTGCCGCCGAACGTGCGGACATAGCGCTCGAACCACCCGCACCGGTACAGCTCGAGATGCTGCGCGCTGTACGGCCCGGAGAACGTGGGATGGTCCAGCGCGTCGGCACCCGCAGCGCCCAGTGCGTACTCGGCGGCGGCCTGCGACGCTTCCGAGCCGAACAGTTTGAGCACCGACAGCGCGGCAACGTCCTCGTCGCCACGCTCGGCGCGGGCCAGTGCCACCGAGCCGAGCAGGCGAAGCGCCTGATTGTCCATCGCCAGGCGGGCGTACCGGTCTCGATCGAGCGCGGAGGCGGGCCGGAAATCCTCGACCAGTTCTTGCAGGCGGTCCGCATAGCTGAGCCACAACATGTTTCGTTCGTGCCCGAGCGAACCGTTGGCGACCCGCCAGCCCTCGTTCAACGGCCCGACCAGGTTCTCCGCTGGCACCCGCACGTCGTTGAAGAAGACCTCGTTGAAATCGAGGTCGTCTTCGTCACAGAGTGACGCGAACGGCCGCCGCACCACCCCCGGCAGGTCCGTCGGGATCATTAGCACGCTGATGCCCTTGTGCTTAGGCGCTTTCGGATCGGTGCGAACAAAAGTCAGCAGGACATCCGCGTCGTGTGCCCCCGGGGTCCACACCTTCTGGCCGTTGACGACGAAATGGTCACCGTCGGGGACCGCGGTGGTACGCAGCGAAGCCAGATCGGAACCGGCGCCCGGCTCGCTCATCCCAAGCGATGCGGTGATCTCTGCCCGCAGGATCGGGACCGCCCAGCGGCGCTGCTGTTCGGGGGTGCCGAACGAGATCAGCGAGGCCGAGATGATGCCGACGCCCTGCGGGTTGTAGGTCAGGTACACGCGCCGACGCGCCAGTTCCTCCTGATGTACGTACTGCTGCAGGATCGTCGCGTTGCGTCCACCGAACTCCGGCGGATAGCCCGGCAGCAGCCAACCGTTGTCGAACATCAGCCGCTGCCAGTCCCGAGCCCAACCCGGCACGTCGCTGCTCGAACGCGACCGCTCGAGGGCGACGGTGTCGGAGGGAAGATGTTCGTCGAGGAAGGCGTCGAACTCGGCGCGGAACGCCTCGACGTCGGCATCGAAGGTGAGCTGCACGGAACTCCCGCCGGATCAAATCTTTGGTAGGACTATTGTTATCTCCAAAATGAGAATACTATTCTCATCGTGAGAAAGTTACAATCTCTGACACGTTGGCCGCGAGGGGGTCGAGGACCGCAATGGCGAGACGTTCTCCGGTACAGTCAGTTCATGTTCTCCCCGCCCGGCCAGCGTCTGAGCCACCGGTGACAAGCCCGAGCGAAGAGCCTGCCTGGAAGCAGCGCGCGGTCGAACGCTCCATCAAAACCGCGAAGCTCCGGGCCGCGCAGCGCGTGCAGCGCTTCCTCGATGCCGCGCAGGCCATCATCATCGAAAAGGGCAGCACCGACTTCACCGTCCAGGAGGTCGTCGACCGCTCGCGGCAGTCACTGCGCAGCTTCTACCTGCAATTTGACGGTAAGCACGAGCTGTTGCTGGCGCTGTTCGAAGACGCCTTGAGCCGGTCGGCCGACCAGATCCGCGCCGCCACCACCACGGCCGACGAGCCCATCGAACGGCTCAAGGTCGCCGTGCAGCTGCTGTTCGAATCCTCGCGCCCGGACCCCACGGCAAAACGGCCGCTGTTCACCGACTTCGCGCCCCGGCTGCTGCTCTCACACCCCGCCGAGGTCAAGGTCGCGCACGCGCCGCTGTTGGCACTGCTGACCGAGTTGATGGAAGAGGCCGGCGAGGCGGGCCAGCTGCGGGAGGGCATCAACCCGAAGCGGATGGCGGCGATGACGATGCAGACGGTCATGTTCGTCGCCCAGTCCAACGGCGCCGAAGACGGCACGACTCACCCCATCACCGCCGACGAGGTCTGGGACTTCGTCTCGCACGGATTCGCCGCCGACTAGTCGGAGAACTCCGTTCTCACATCCGAGGCGAGAATCACATTCTCGCCTCCTTGAAGCACCCCCGGCGATCGTTCAACGCACCCTGCGGAGAATCATATTCTTCTGAGCGAAGAGCTTAAATGTTCCGATTTGAATCCGTTGTTGACACCCCTTCATCGCGAATGCCAGAGTTGTGAGACAAATGCCAGCCCCATGTCTTATGCGACCTGACCGGTGAGAGGCGATCCGGTGACGATCAGCGCCGAAAATCCCGACGTACACGATTCGACGCACGAGAAGCTGTACTACGACCCCTACAGCGTCGATCTCAACATGAACCCGTACGCGGTCTTCGCGCGTCTGCGCGAAGAGGCCCCGCTGTACTACAACGACAAGCACGACTTCTATGCGTTGAGCCGGTTCGAAGATGTCAACAAGGCCGTGATCGACCACCAGACCTTCATCTCGGGTCGCGGCGCCTTGCTCGAGGTCATCAAATCGGGCATGGAGATCCCGCCGGGCACACTGATTTTCGAGGATCCGCCGATCCACAACATCCACCGCAATCTGCTCTCGCGAGTGTTCACCCCGCGCAAGGTGCAGGCGCTCGAACCCCAGATCCGCGAGTTCACGTGTCGCTGTCTGGACCCGTTGGTCGGCGCCGAGAAGTTCGACTTCGTCAACGATCTCGGCGCACAGATGCCGATGAGGGTCATCGGAATGCTCTTGGGCATTCCGGAAGCCGACCAACGCCGCGTCACCGAGCACGGCGAGGCGACATTGCAAAGCGATTCGGTTGACCTGATGGCCACCGGTGAGGTGTTCGCTGAGTTCATCGACTACCGCACCGAGCATCCCTCCGACGACATCATGACCGACCTGCTGAACGCCGAGTTCGAGGATGAGACAGGCACCCGTCGCAGACTGCGCCGGGAGGAACTGCTGATGTACCTCACGGTCATCGCCACCGCGGGCAGCGAAACCACCACCCGCTTGATCGGTTGGGCGGGAAAGACACTCGCCGATTACCCCGAGCAGCGCGCGGAACTGGCCGCGGACCCAAGCCTCATCCCCCAGACGATCGAGGAGATCCTGCGCTGGGAGCCGCCGGCGCTGCAGATCGCCCGATACGTGACCCGCGACGTTGAGTACTACGGCCAGACGGTCCCCGCGGGATCGGCGATGCTGATGCTGGTTGGTGCGGCCAACCGCGACCATCGCCGCTTCCCGCCGAATGGCGACGTCTTCGACATCCATCGAGAACTGCACTCCCACATGACGTTCGGCGCCGGGACCCACTTCTGCATGGGCAATGCGCTGGCGCGCCTGGAGGGCCGGATCGCGCTCGAGGAAATCCTCAAGAGATTCCCGACGTGGGGGGTCGACTGGCCCAACGCCCGCCCGTCGCAGACCACCGCCGTCCGCGGCTGGGAGTCCATGCCCACCTTCATCAACCCGAAATAACACCGAAACCCCTGTAACCACAACGAATTGAGGTACCCGATGACCGGACGTGTCGAAGGCAAGGTCGCTTTCATCACCGGCGCCGCCCGCGGCCAGGGCCGCGCCCATGCCGTGCGGCTGGCCCAGGAAGGCGCCGACATCATCGCCGTCGACATCTGCAGGCAGATCGACAGCGTGCAGATCCCGCTGTCGACCCCGGAAGACCTTGCAGAGACCGCAGATCTGGTGAAGGGCCTCAACCGGCGCATTTACACCGCCGAGGTCGATGTCCGCGACTTCGATGCGCTCAAGTCGGCCGTCGACGCCGGTGTCGAGCAGCTCGGCAGGCTCGACATCATCGTCGCCAATGCCGGGATCGGTAACGGCGGCGCCACGCTGGACAAGACCAGCGAGGGCGATTGGACCGACATGATCGACGTCAACCTCGGTGGCGTCTGGAAGACCGTCAAGGCCGGTGTCCCCCACATCCTGGCCGGCGGCCGCGGCGGCTCCATCATCCTCACCAGCTCGGTCGGCGGCCTGAAGGCCTACCCGCACACGGGCCACTACGTCGCAGCGAAACACGGTGTGGTCGGCCTGATGCGGACGTTCGCGGTCGAACTGGGCGCGCAGAACATCCGCGTCAACTCCGTGCATCCGACCAACGTCAACACGCCGCTGTACATGAACGAGGGGACGATGAAGCTGTTCCGTCCCGACCTCGAGAACCCGGGTCCCGACGACATGAAGGTCGTCGCCCAGCTGATGCACACTCTACCGATCGGCTGGGTGGAGCCCGAGGACATCGCGAACGCGGTGCTGTTCCTGGCCTCCGACGAGAGCCGTTACATCACCGGCGTGACGCTGCCGGTCGACGGCGGCAGCTGCCTGAAATAGTCGGAGCCCGTAGATGACCGCTGCCGAGCTGTCGCTTCCGCGCAGCTGGGACGAGATCACGCCGAGCTGGATGACGGCGGCGCTCGGGAATCACTTCCCGGGCGCCACCGTCGAGGCCGTCACGGTCGCGCTGCGCGACGACGGCACCAACCGCCGGGCGCGCCTGGCGCTGACCTACTCGACGGGCTCCGGGCCGGCGACGGTGTTCGCCAAGGCCGTCGACCCCGACCACGCCGAACTCGTGGCGCTCACCAGCGGGCTGTTCCACGAACCCCGGCTCTTCAGCTCGGGAGTGTCGCTGCCGCTGGACCATCCGACCGTTTACGCCGCGCTCATCGATGAGCCCGGCTCGAACTTCGTGATGATCATGGAAGACGTCGTCGCGCGCGGCGCGGACCCCCGCGACTCCACCCGGCCGATGACGGTCTCGCAGGTCGCCAACGGAGTTCGCGGGCTGGCGCGAATGCACAGCCAGTTCTGGGGTGAGCGGCTGAGCACGAACCAGGCGCTGAGCTGGCTCGAGCCGTTTGTCGCCTTCGAAGGCCTCGAGTACGCCCCGCTGGACATCGCCCGCGAGCGACTGGGCAACACGGTCTCCTCCGAGATCCTCGGGCTCAACGGCACAGACCTTTTCGTCGACATCTGGGCCCGCTACATCGGCACGCTGACGACCTCATCGCAGACGCTGCTGCACGGCGATCCGCACATCGGCAACACCTACGTGCTGCCCCACGACGATGTCGGGTTCCTCGACTGGCAGATGGCCCGACGCGGCAACTGGTCGCTCGATCTCGGCTACTTCCTGCAGGGTGCGTTGACGATCGAGGACCGCAGGCGGGCCGAGCGGGACCTGCTCGACGAATACCGGAACGCGCTCACCCTGCCCGCCGCCGAACTCCCGTCGGCCGAGGAGGTGTGGCTGCGCTACCGCGCGTCGGTCGCACACGGTCTGGCCATCTGGATGGCCACCCTCTCCGGCGGTGACGCCTGGCAGGGCGCCGACATCTGTTTGGCGTTGGCCCAACGGTATTCGGCGGCGTTCATCGACCTGGACACTCGCGCCGCACTGGCCGCGCTGGACTAACCCGTAAACGTCGGCCCGTATGGGAAATCGGTGACCCATCTCGCGGAACTGCTCGACATGAGCGGCAAGGTCGTCGTCGTCACCGGCGGCAGCCGGGGTATCGGGCGGGCAGTCGCCCAAGGCTTCGCCGAGGCCGGCGCCGACGTGGTGATCGCCAGCCGAAAGCTCGAGAACTGTCAGTCGGCCGCCACCGAGATCGAGCGCAGCACCGGCCGCCGCGCTCTGCCCGTCGGATGCCACGTCGGACGGTGGGACGACGCCGAAATGCTCGTGGACATCGTTTACGACACGTTCGGACGATGTGACGTGCTGATCAACAACGCCGGCATGTCGCCGGTGTACGACGATCTCACGTCGGTCACACAGGAGCTCTACGACAAGGTGCACGCGGTCAACGCCCGCGGACCCTTCCGTCTCGCAACGCTTTTCGGAACCCGGATGGCCGACGCCGACGGCGGGTCGATCATCAACGTCACCACTGCGGGGACGCTGCGACCGGACACGGCCGACCTCCCCTACGCCATGGCGAAGGCCGGGCTCAACGCACTCACCCTGGCCTTGGCCGGAGCGTGGGCTCCCAAGGTCCGGGCCAACCTCGTCATGCCGGGCGCGTTCGACACCGACATCTCGAAGTCATGGGGGCCCGAGGCGCAGGCAGCGGCCGCGGCGATGAACCCGATGAAGCGCATCGGGATGCCCGAGGACATGGTCGGCCTGTGTGTGTTCTTGGCCAGCGACGCGGCCGGTTACATCAACGGCGCTCAAATCCTGGTCGACGGCGGTCTTTTCCGCACGCTCTAGATCTCGATGATGACCTTGCCCTGCGCCTTGCGCTCGGCGACGTGACGCAGCGCGATCGCGGCCTCGTCGAGCGGAAAGCGGGCGCCGATGTACGGACGGAGCTTGCCCTCGGCGAACAGCGCGTTCAGCTCCTCGTCGTCGCGTAGGACCTCATCCGGATAGTCGGACGCGAAGGTCCGAATCTCCATACCGCGAACGGTAATGCCCTTGAGCAGAACCAGATTCAGCGGAACCGCTGGAATCTCGCCGGCCGCGTAACCGAGCGTGACGAAGGTCCCGTGCCGGCCGAGGCCGCGCAAAGCGGGCAGGGAGTACGGCCCACCGACCGGGTCGACGACGATCTGGGCGCCGCCCTCACCGGTGATCTCCTTGAGACGGGCCCGCAGATCTTCGCGATCGTAGTCGACAACCGCCTCAGCGCCGCGCTCGCGACACAGCTCGAGTTTCTCCTGTCCGGATGCGACGGCCAACACCCTGCCCCCGAGGAGCGTCGCGATGTCGACCGCGGCGAGGCCGACACCGCCGGCGGCACCGAGCACGACCACCCAGTCACCCGTCTGCACCGGAGCGACCGTCCGCAGCGTGTAGTACGCGGTCCGATACGTGACGCCGAACGCGGCGGCCTCGGCGTAGTCGACCCCGTCCGGGATCGGCGACACAGACCGCGCGTCGACCACCGCCTGCTCGGCAAAAGCGCCGACGAACGTCGTCGCCGTCACCCGAGCACCGACACGGACGTCGACGCCGTCACCCACTGCGATGACATCCCCTGCCATCTCGCTGCCGGGGCTGAACGGCGGCGGCACCTTGACCTGATAGTTGCCGCCGATCAGCAACACGTCCGGATAGTTCACCGCGGCGGCGCGCACCCTGATGACGACCTGACCGGGTTGCGGTGCCGGGTCGGGAAGTTCGTCGAGCACGAGATCCTCGGGCTGGCAGTACTCCCGACACACGATGGCCCTCATCGACACTCCAATCGTTCGGCCACCTAACAATAGTCAGGGACCGTGCGCTGCGTTCCTGCTGACCGAAACCCCCCGATCATGGTCGTCCGAGTGGTTCGATGGAGCCCTTGGACACCGACGGTCCGCAGGGGTGGGGATGTGAAGCGACTCAACGGTATGGACGCCATGCTGCTGTACAGCGAGACGCCCAACCTCCACACGCACACGCTGAAGGTCGCGATCATCAACGCGGCCGACTTCGACGGCGAGTTCACCTTCGACCACTTCCGGCGGACAATAGCGCGGCGGCTGCACCTGCTCGATCCGTTGCGGTACCGGCTCGTGGACATTCCCGGGAAGTTGCATCACCCGATGTGGCTCGAGGACTGCCCGGTCGACCTCGACTACCACCTGCGCCGTGTCCCCGTGCCGAGCCCGGGCGGGCGGCGTGAGCTCGACGAGGTCATCGGTCGGATTGCCAGCACCCCGCTCGACCGCAGCCGTCCGCTGTGGGAGTTCCACTTCGCGGAGGGGATGGCCGACGACCGCTTCGCGCTGATCGGCAAGGTGCACCACACCCTGGCCGACGGTGTGGCGTCGGCGAATCTGCTTGCGCGGCTGATGGATCTCGCCGACGGCACGAACGACGAGCGCGAGGAGTACGCCACCTGTCAGCCGCCGAACCGGTCCGAACTGGTGAAGGCCGCCATGCGTGACCACGCCGCGAACGTCGCCGCCTTGCCGGGGCTGACGCGTGATGCGGTTCGGGGTTTCACCAAGCTGCGGCGTCACGCCAAACAGCGCGCGGCTCATCCGGACCTGGCGAAGATGTTCCGCACCCCGTCGACCTTCCTCAACCACGTCGTCTCGCCGGGGCGCACGTTCGCCACGGCATCGCTGTCGCTGGCCGAGGTCAAGGAGACGGCCAAACACGTCGGGGTGACGTTCAACGACATCGTGCTGGCCACCGCGGCGGGCGGGCTGCGCGAACTCCTGCTGCGCTACGACGGGCGCGCGGACCGCCCGTTGATGGCGTCGGTCCCGGTGAGCACGGACCTGTCACCGGATCGGATCACCGGCAACGAGATCGGCGGCCTGTCGGTTTCGCTGCCCGTACACATCGACGACCCGCTCGAACGGGTCCGGTTGACCTCGCTGGCGACCACACAGGCCAAGGAGAACTACGAACTCCTCGGCCCCAAGCTGCAGGGCCAGCTGATGGAATACCTCCCTCCCCCGCTGACACCGCCGCTGCTGCGATGGCAGAGCCAACGCGCCAAGCACAACCCGTTGATGAACGTCGCGGTGTCGAGCGTGCCGGGACCACGCCGTCGCGGCCACATCGGCGGCGCACCGGTGAGCGAGATCTACTCGATCGGTGTGCTCTCGGCAGGCAGCGCATTCAACATGACGGTGTGGAGCTACGTCGACCAGGTCGACATCTCGATCCTGTCCGACGACCGGACCTTCCACGACATCCACGAAGCCACCGACGCGATGGTGCACGGACTCGACGAAATACGGTCCGCAGCAGGGCTTCCCGCGCTGTCGGTGGTCAGCACCGCGATGGGCCCGGCGACCGCCGCCCGTTAGTCGACCAGACCGAGCAGATCCTTGCGCACCACCTTGCCTGTGCTGCCGCGCGGCAACTCGTCGAGGACGGTGATCTGCCGCGGGACCTTGTAATTGGCGAGGTTGTCGCGGACGTGTTGTTTGAGGTCGTCGGGCGTGGCGCTCCCGCCGTCGTTCAGCACGACGAAGGCGACGAGACGCTGCCCGTACTGCTCGTCGTCGACGCCCAGCACCACCGCTTCCTTGACGTCGGAGTGGCGAGCCAACGTCTTCTCGACCTCGATCGGATAGACGTTCTCTCCACCCGAGACGATCATCTCGTCGTCACGGCCGACCACGAACAACCGCCCGGCTTCGTCCAGATAGCCGACGTCTCCCGAAGCCATGAACCCGTCGTGGAAGTCCTTCGTCTTCCCGGAGGTGTACCCGTCGAACAACGTGCCGCTGCGGACGAAGATCTGTCCGGTCTCACCGGTTGGGAGTTCGTTGAAATCCGCGTCGTAGATACGGATCTCGGTGCCGTCGGCGGGCGTTCCGGCCGTATCCGGCGCCGCCCGCAGGTCGGTCGGAGTGGCGGTGGCGATCATCCCCGCCTCGGTCGCGTTGTAGTTGTTGTAGATCACGTCGCCGAAGCGGTCCATGAACTTGATGACCACATCGGGGCGCATCCGCGAACCCGATGCGGTCGCGAAGCGCAGCGACTTGCCGCTGTAGCGGTTGAGGACGTCGTCGGGGAGGTCCATGATCCGGTCGAACATCACCGGCACCACGCAGAGGCCCGTCGCCTTGTGCCGGTCCACCAACTCCAGCGTCGCCTCGGGGTCGAACTTGCGGCGCGTGACGATGGTGCAGGCCAACAGCGCGGCGAACAACAGCTGCGAGAACCCCCACGCGTGAAACATCGGTGCGACGATGACGGTCGCCTCCTCGGTGCGCCAGGGCGTTCGGTCGAGCACCGCCTTGAGATCACCTGCGCCGCCGCTGCCTTCGCCGCGTTTGGCGCCCTTCGGGGTTCCGGTGGTGCCGGACGTCAGCAGGATGATGTCGCTCTTGCGTTCGGCGGCCGCGGGCCGCTTGCCGAGGTGGTCGATCGCGAAGGCGCCGACGTCGTCATCTACGACGAGGAGTTCTCCGAGATCGTCGAACGGGCCATGGCCGACAAACCCGCCGCCACGCGCATTCTCGCCTGGACCGACGAAGCCGCCGACGGTGTGACGCTCGATCGGCTCATCGAGTCCAACCTCGGCAAGCGGCCCGCGGCCGCCGAACGCAAGAGCGACATCATCCTGCTGACGTCCGGCACCACCGGAACCCCG
>NZ_LZJE01000157.1:0-12024 GCF_001666865.1 Mycobacterium sp. E136 | reverse complement strand
GGTAGACATCGGTTCCCTCGATCTGAACGACGGGCTTGCCGTCGACCTCGCCGAGCGTGTCGAACGTCGGCCCCGGCCCCAGGGAGACGTACGGCACCGTCACGACCGACACCAGCACCCCGAACACCAGGATCGGCACGAGCGCGACGAGCAACGTCAAAGTCCGCCTGTTCACGCCGCCCAATCTAAAGGTTGCGCCGTGATTCGCTGTCAGCGAAGGCGCCCACCGACCGGGGCGCGTCCTGGTGGGTACCGTTGAGGGCATGGCTGACCTGCCTTTCGGCTTCTCCGCCGGGGACGACCCCGAGCGCGACAAGCGCAAGAAAGATCCCGACTCCGGGCCCGAGGGGACCGGCGACCCGTTCGGCATGGGCTTTCAGGGGGGATCCGAGTTCGATATGTCGCAGCTGGGGCAGATCTTCTCCAAGCTCGGCGAGATGTTCAGCGGCGCCGGCAGCGCGATGGCCGGGGGTAAACAGTCCGGACCCGTCAACTACGACCTGGCCCGCCAGTTGGCGTCGAGCCAGATCGGTTTCGTCGCCCCGGTTCCGGAGGGGACGTCCTCGGCGATCGCCGACGCGGTGCGCCTCGCCGAGACGTGGCTCGACGGCGTGACCGCGCTTCCCGCGGGCACCAACAAGGCCGTCGCGTGGACGCCGACGGACTGGATCGACAACACGCTCGAGACATGGAAGCGGTTGTGCGACCCGGTCGCCGAACAGATCTCGACGGTCTGGGTGTCGGCGCTCCCGGACGAGGCCCGGACCATGGCCGGTCCGCTGCTGTCGATGATGACGCAGATGGGCGGGATGGCATTCGGTTCGCAGCTCGGTCAGGCGCTGGGCAAGCTGTCGCGAGAAGTGTTGACCTCCACTGACATCGGGCTTCCGTTGGGCCCCAAGGGCGTGGCCGCGCTGATGCCCGAAGCGGTCGAGTCGCTGTCGGAGGGCCTCGAGCAGCCGCGCAGCGAGATCCTCACCTTCCTGGCCGCCCGTGAGGCCGCGCATCACCGCCTGTTCAGCCACGTGCCGTGGCTGGCCAGCCAGCTGCTCAACGCCGTCGAGGCGTTCGCCCGCGGCATGAAAATCGACATGAGCGGCATCGAGGAGCTGGCCTCCGGCCTCAACCCGGCCGCGCTGACCGACCCGGCCCAGATGGAGCAGCTGCTCAATCAAGGCATCTTCGAGCCGAAGGCCACCCCGGAACAGACCGCGGCGCTGGAGCGGCTCGAGACGCTGCTGGCGCTGATCGAGGGTTGGGTGCAGACCGTGGTGTCCGAGGCGCTCGGCGATCGCATTCCCGGCACGTCGGCGCTCGCGGAGATGCTGCGCAGGCGCCGCGCCACCGGAGGGCCCGCCGAGCAGACATTCGCGACCCTGGTCGGCCTGGAGCTGCGTCCCCGCAAGATGCGCGAGGCGGCGGCCTTGTGGGAGCGGCTGACCGAAGCCGTCGGCTCCGACCGTCGCGACGCGGTCTGGCAGCACCCCGACCTGCTACCCAGCGCCGAGGATCTCGACGAGCCCGCGGGATTCATCGACCGCATCATCGGCGGCGACACCAGCGGTATGGACAGCGCCATCGAGGAGGCCCTCGCCGACCTCGAGAAGGACATCCAGAACCCGGACGACGACGACAAGTAGGCCCCGGTCGACGCCTGTGGATAACCGCCGGTGACCGCCGCCCGGCGTGGCACGCTCGATCGGTGACGCGTTATGCGTTGAGCGCCGCGACGCCCGTGCTGTCGCGGCCCGACGGGGTCGTGCAGGTGGGTTGGGATCCGCGGCGCGCCGTCGTGATCCGGCCACCGTCGGGACTGCCGTCGGCGACGCTGGCGGATCTGCTGCGCCGCTTGCAGTCGGGCGCCGCATTGACCGACCTGAAGGCGCTGGCCCCCGCGGCGGACGTCGAGGGGCTGGTGGTGTCTCTGGTCGACGCGGGCGTGGTCACCGCAGGCACGCCTCGGCAGGGCCGCACCGCCGCGGTGCGCATCCATGGCCGCGGGCCGTTGTCGGATCTGCTCGCTGGTTCCCTGCGGTGCTCGGGTGCACGGCTGAGCCACAGCACCCGCACCGACACCGGGGCGCCGTCGGAGCCGACCGACCTCGTGGTGCTCGCCGATTACCTGGTGGCCGACCCGCGGATGGTGCGCGAACTGCACACCGCCGGGATCGCCCACCTGCCGGTGCGGGTGCGTGACGGCGTGGGCCTGGTGGGGCCGTTGGTGCTGCCGGGCGTGACGTCGTGTCTTTCGTGTGGCGACCTCCATCGCGCCGACCGCGACGCGGCGTGGCCCGCTGTCGCGGCCCAGTTACGGCACACCGTCGGCACCGCCGACCGCGCGACGGTGCTGGCCACCGCCGCGCTGGCGCTCAACCAGGTCGACCGGGTGGTGCGCGCGGTACGCGGCGGCGCCGACCTGGCCCGGTCGACCGAACCGCCGCCGACGCTGGACACCACGCTGGAGTTCGACGTCAACGTGGGCTCGGTGGTGGCGCGACGGTGGTCGCGGCACCCGCGCTGCGCATGCTGACATCGCCTGTTGGCAAGTCGTTGCGGTGTGTACAGCCGCGTCGTGGATGATGGTCTGGTGAGTGAGATCAAGCGGGGCCGGGCCGCGCGCAACGCCAAACTGGCGAGCCTGCCCGTCGGGATGGCCGGCCGGGCCGCGTTGGGCTTCGGCAAGCGGCTGACCGGTAAGTCGAAAGACGAAGTCAACGCCGAGCTGATGGACAAGGCCGCCCAGCAGCTGTTCACCGTGCTCGGCGAGCTCAAGGGCGGGGCGATGAAGGTCGGCCAGGCGCTGTCGGTGATGGAGGCCGCGATCCCCGAGCAGTACGGCAAGCCGTACCGCGAGGCGTTGACGAAGTTGCAGCGCGAGGCCCCGCCGTTGCCTGCGGCCAAGGTGCACCGCGTGCTGGACGCGCAGCTGGGCACGAAGTGGCGCCAGCGGTTCGCGTCGTTCGACGACAAGCCCGTCGCGTCGGCCAGCATCGGCCAGGTGCACAAGGCGGTGTGGTCGGACGGTCGCGAGGTCGCGGTCAAGATCCAGTACCCGGGCGCCGACGAAGCGCTGCGCGCCGACCTGAAGACGATGCAGCGCATGGTCGGTGTGCTCAAGCAGCTCTCCCCCGGCGCCGATGTCGACAGCGTGGTCGCCGAGCTCATCGAGCGCACGGAGATGGAGCTCGACTACCGGCTCGAGGCCGACAATCAGCGCGCCTTCGCCAAGGCCTACGAGGGCCATCCGCATTTCGTGGTGCCGCGCATCGTGGCCAGCGCTCCCAAGGTCGTGATCCAAGAGTGGATCGAGGGGGTGCCGATGTCGGTGATCATCCGCGAGGGCACTCAGGAACAACGAGACCTGATGGGCACCAGGCTTTTCGAGCTGACCTACGACGCGCCTCGCCGGCTCGAGATGATGCACGGCGACACGCATCCCGGCAATTTCATGCTGCTGCCCGACGACAAGATGGGCGTCATCGACTTCGGCGCCGTCGCCCCGATGCCCGGCGGAATTCCCATCGAGATCGGTCTGGCAACGCGCTACGCGCTCAACGACGATTACGACAATCTGCTCACCACGATGCAGAAGGTCGGCTTCATCCAGAAGGGTGAGCAGGTGTCCAAGCGCGAAATGGACGACATGATGCGCCAATACGTGGAACCGCTCGAGGTCGAGGTGTTCCACTACAACCGAAAGTGGTTGCAACGCATCACCACCGCGAACATGCGCCCCGAGCGCGCCGCGGGTCAGATCAAGGCCGCGCGGCAGATGGACATCCCCGCCAAGCTCGCGATCCCGATGCGGGTGATCGCCTCGAATGTGGCCATCGCATGCCAGCTCGACGCGCATGTGCCAGCCAGAGAGCTTGCCACGGAACTGATTCCGGGCTTCGCGGACGAGGCCGCTTAGCCAGGATTGTCCGCGCCGAGCGCACGCTCGTCAGCGGGTCCACTCGAGGTTTGCATACACATCCGTACGCTCGGCGACGTCCATTCCCAGCCGTTCACGCGGCGTGCGCGGCGACGGTGTTCTTGCGTGGGCGGCCGCGCGGACGCTTGCGGGCGATGATGGTGCCCCGTTCGAGGATCTCACCGCCCCAAACACCCCACGGCTCTTGCCTCTCCAGCGCGGCGGCCAGGCACTCACGCCGGATCGGGCACTCGGCGCACAACGCCTTGGCGCGTTCGAGTTCGACAGGGTTCTCCGCGAACCACAGATCGGGATCGTTCCTGTGACACGGCACCGCCAGCTTCGTCTTCTGTCGGCATGTCCCGAGTGACATGTCCAGTCCTCTGCTTCCTGGTCGTGGGTTTCGTATCTCTTCTGGGATCCGGGACCAGGTCTTGGCGGCTTGGGAATTCGCTCCGAAAAGACCAAGGCCACGGATCCGACTGCGGGTCCGTGGCCTTTTCGGCGAAATCGTCGCTCTACCTGATAGAGCTCCGATCGACGGACGACACAGTCGCGGCGGCGGCGCGGCGCTTACGCTGCGGCGTAATGGCAGCGGCGGCACCGGCGGCATGCGCGGCGGACGCAGGATGCGCCGCGGCGGCGGCGACATGGAGGGTCCGCGTCATGCCAGCAACGGCTACGCCGGTGAAGACGTGATTGCTACCCATGATGTCGACCCTCCTTTCGCACAAAAAGACACCCGAGCGGTGTGATCTTGAGGCTAAGCGTAACAGCCGCAACTGACAATTGATTTTTTGACCAGCGGCTTTGGCGCGATTTTTACGACGATTGGCCGTGCTTGGCGCCGTCGGCCGGCCGACCCCGACCTTTGACCAAGGCCAGCACATCGGCGCCGTACTGCTCGAGCTTGCGCGCGCCGATGCCCGGGATCGCGACCAGCGCGGCGTCGTCGGTGGGCAGCGTCTCCGCGATCGCGATCAACGTGTTGTCGGTGAACACCACGTACGCCGGCACGCTCATCTCCTTGGAGGTGCGCAGCCGCCAGTCCTTGAGCTCGCCGAGCAGTTGCTCGTCGATGTCCGACGGGCAGCTTTCGCAGCGGCGCAACATGATTGCGGCCGGCGCGGTCAAGACGCTGTTGCACACCCGGCAGCGCGGCGTCGCGCCGCGGGGACGACGCGGCTTGTTCGGAGTGTCGCCAGTGCTCGACGACTGCGGTGCGATGCCGTTGAGGAACCGCGACGGCTTGCGGCTCTGACGCCCTCCGGGGGCGCGTGCCAGCGCCCAGCTGAGCGCCAAATACACACGCGCCCTGGTGATTCCGACGTAGAGCAGACGCCGCTCTTCTTCGACCGCCTCGCTGTCGGGACCGTGCGCGAGGGCATGCGAGATGGGCAGCGTGCCGTCGGCAAGCCCGACCAGGAACACCGCGTCCCACTCCAAACCCTTCGCCGCATGCAGCGACGCGAGCGTGACACCCTGCACCACCGGAGGGTGGCGGGCGTCGGCGCGCTGTCGCAGTTCGACGATCAGCGCGCGCAGATCCAGCGTGGGGCGCACCGCGACCTCTTCGTCGACGAGTTCGGCCAGCGACGCCAGCGCCTCCCACCGGTCCCTGGCCTTGGTGCCCGGCGGCGGTTCGGCGGTGAGCCCCAGCGGTTCCAGCACCGCGCGCACCACCTCGGGTAATCCCCCGCCAGCGGGAGGTGCCCCCAGCCCGTCAAGGTCACGTTCGGCGGCGCGCTGCAACGCCACCAACGCCTGGCGGATCTCCTGGCGGCTGAAGAAACCCTCACCGCCGCGCACCTGGAACGGCACGCCGGCTTCGGTGAGCGCCTCCTCGTAGACCTCCGACTGGGCGTTGATGCGGTAGAGCACCGCGATCTCGGCCGGTTCGGTGCCGGATTCGAGCAGCCGCTTGATGTTCTTGGCCACCGCCTTGGCCTCGGCGACCTCGTCGGGGTATTCGGCGAAGCGCGGTGCGGGCCCGGGATCGCGCTGCCCGACGAGGTGCAGCTTGCTGCCCGCCATCCGGCCACGAGCGCCGGCGATGACACGGTTGGCCAGCGACACCACCTGCGGGGTGGACCGGTAGTCGCGTTCCAGCCGAACCACCGCCGCGTCGGGGAAGCGCCGGGAGAAGTCGAGCAGGTAGCGGGGCGTGGCGCCGGTGAACGAGTAGATGGTCTGGTTGGCGTCGCCGACGACGGTGAGGTCGTCGCGCTCACCGAGCCAGGCGTCGAGCACCCGCTGCTGCAGCGGGGTCACGTCCTGGTACTCGTCGACGACGAAACAGCGGTAGCGGTCGCGGAACTCCTGCCCCACCGCGGCGTCGTTCTCGATGGCCGCGGCGGTGTGCAGCAGCAGGTCGTCGAAGTCGAGCAGCGTGGTGCCGTCGCGGCGGGCCTTGAGCGCCTCGTAGCCGGCGTAGACGGCGGCCACCTTCGCGGCGTCGAACGGGATGTCGCGGTGCACCTGTGCGACCGCGGCCGGATAGTCCTCGGGGCTGATCAGCGACGCCTTCGCCCACTCGATCTCGCCCGCGAGGTCGCGCACGTCGTCGGTGCTGGTCGACAGCCGGGCGCGGTTGGCGGCCTGCGCCACCACGGCGAACTTGGTGTCGAGCAGTTCCCACGTGGTGTTGCCGACGACGCGGGGCCAGAAGTACGCCAGCTGGCGGCGGGCCGCGGCGTGAAACGTCATCGCCTGCACCGAACCGGTGCCGACACCGCCGAACGCCGCGTCAAGCGCACGAAGCCGGGCCCGCATCTCCCCGGCCGCACGCTGGGTGAAGGTGACCGCGAGGACCTGGCCGGGGGCGACGTGGCCCGCCGCGACCAGGTGGGCGATGCGCCGGGTGATGGTGCGGGTCTTGCCGGTGCCCGCACCGGCCAGCACGCACACGGGCCCGCGCGGGGCGAGCACCGCTTCGCGCTGCTCGTCGTCGAGGTCGTCGACGGCGTTCGGGGTGCTGCCCACCGAAGCGACCTCTACCGACATGCGGTCCATCTTGGCAGGGGCCGGTGACAAATGACCGACACGGCGTCGGGCATGTTCGGTCCATCGGCTACGTTGAACGCGTTATGAGCGCAGCACAGACTCCCGTGATCATGTACACCACCACCTGGTGCGGTTACTGCGTGCGTCTGAAGAAGGCGTTGCAGGCCGAGGGCATTGCGTTCACCGAGGTCGACATCGAGAAGGATCCGGCCGCAGCGGAGTTCGTCGCCAACGCCAACGGCGGCAACCAGACCGTTCCGACGCTGAAGCTTCCCGACGGTTCGACGCTGACGAACCCGACCGCGCGCGAGGTCAAGGCCAAACTGGCCAGCTAGTCCAGCGCCGCCCAGGATTCGATGATCTCCCGGGCGATCGAGATCGAGCCGGGAAGCAGCAGCCGCGACGGTGAGTCGCTGCTCCAGTCGCCGTGGTCGAGGGCCTCGCGAATCTCGGCGCGGGTGAACCAGGCCGCCTCGGCGATCTCGCCGTCGTTGAACGAGAACTCCTGTTCGGGATCGCCGATGGCGTGGAAGCCGACCATCAGCGACCGCGGGAAGGGCCACGGCTGGCTGCCCAGGTAGGTGACGTCGGTGACCGTCAGCCCGATCTCCTCGGCGATCTCGCGCACCACGCAGCTTTCGAACGACTCGCCGGCCTCGACGAAACCGGCGAGGATCGAGAACAGCCGTTCCGGCCAGACCGTTTGACGGGCCAGCACCGCGCGGTCGTGTCCGTCGTGCACGAGACAGATCACCGCCGGGTCGATGCGGGGAAACTCCTCGTGCCCGTTGAGCGGGTTGATCCGCGCCCAGCCACCCTTGACCGATTTGGTGGGTGCGCCGTCCACGGCGCTGAACCGCGCGTTGTCGTGCCAGTTGAGCAGCGCGGTCGCGGTCGCGACGAGCTGCGCGCTGACGTCGTCGAAGACCTGGCCGGCCCGGCGCAGATCGAGCACTTCGGTTTCGGTGTGGGGATCCTCGGGACCCTCGAGCGCGCCGCGCACCGCCCACACATGCCTGCCGTCGTTCAGCCGACCGAGGAAGACGGCGTTCTCCGGCGGGCGGTCGCCCAACTTGGCGGTGCTGCCGAGCACGACGCGACCGTCGGAGATCAACACCTGGTTGCGGCGGTCGACGCGCAGAAGCAGCGCGTCGGGCCATCCGGCCAGTGCGGCGTCGACGTCGGTGCGCAGGGCGTCGGCCCGGTCGGCACCGACACGCGACAGCAGCGGGACGTTGCGCAGTCGAAACGGTGCCATCACTCGGTGTCCGCGTTGCGGATGTAGAGCAGCCGGTCACCGGATTCGACGGTGTCCACTTCCGGCGAGTCGACCCGCAGCAGTTCGCCGCCGCGGACCACGCCGAGCACGATGTCGTGGAGGTGGCGCGGGGATCCGCCCACCTCTTTGGGGGTCACCTCGCGCTCGGCGATCGCGAAGCCGGCGTCGGGCGTCAACAGGTCTTCCATGATCTGCACAACGCTGGGCGTCTGGGTGGCTATGCCGAGCAGCCGGCCCGCGGTCTCCGACGACACGACGGTCGAGTCGGCGCCCGACTGCCGCAGCAGGTGCTGATTGTCCGATTCGCGGGCGGCGGCGATGATCTTGGCGTTCGGCGCGAGTTCGCGCGCGGTCAGGGTGACCAGCACGGCGCTGGCGTCGTCGTCGGTGGCGACGATGATCGACTTGGCGTGCTGGGCGCTGGCCAGACGCAGGATGTCGGCCTTGGTCGCGTCGCCGTGGACGGTGACCAGCCCGGCGCTGCGGGCGCGTTCGAGCACGCCCGCGTTCTCGTCGACGACGACGATGTCGGCGGGTGCGACCTCGTCGCCGACCATCGCGGCGACCGCCGTCCTGCCCTTGGTGCCGTAGCCGATGACGACGGTGTGGTTGCGCACTCTGCTCCTCCATCGCTGGATCTTCAATGCCGCCCGCGACTGGCTGGTCAGCGTCTCCACCGTCGTACCGATCAGCACGATCAGGAACGCGACGCGCAGCGGGGTGATCACCAGGACGTTGATCAACCGGGCTTCGGGGGTGAACGGGGTGATGTCGCCGTAGCCGGTCGTCGACAGCGACACCGTCGCGTAGTACAGGCAGTCGAGGAACGACAGCTGATTGTCCTGCACGTCGCGGTAGCCGTCGCGGTCCAGGTAGACGATGAACACGGCGGCCATCAGTGCCAGCGTCGCGTAGATGACGCGACGAATGATCCGCTGGGTGGGGCTGACCCACGCTTCGGGGATCCGCAGGATGTCGACGAGCCGCGAGTCGGGCTGCGAGGTCAGGTCCTGCTCGATCGCGGCGAGCCGGCGCCGCAGCCTACCTTTCGCCACGAAGACCCGTTACCGGTCTCGCAGGGTTGTGCACGCCACAATGTAATCATGACCTCTCCCCCGCCCGGACTGCAGCAAGTCGCCAACCCCTCGCGCGCCTATCGGATGGCGGCCGGCCTGCTCGGGATCGGGACACTGCACTTCGTCGCCCCGAAGCCGTTCGACGGCATCATCCCGGCCGAGCTGCCCGGCAGCCCGCGCTTCTACACCTACGCCTCGGGCGTCGCCGAAATCGGTGTGGCCGGTCTACTGCTGTCGCCGAAGACGCGACGGTTCGGCGCGTTGGCCGCCGTCGCGCTGTTCCTAGCGGTGTATCCGGCCAACATCAACATGGTGCGGCTGTGGAAGAACAAACCGCTGCCGATGCGGTTGATCGCGATCGCCCGCCTCCCGCTGCAGATTCCGATGATCGTCGAGGCCGTGAAGGTCTATCGCACCTCTTAGGCCGCCTCCGCCGTCTCCAACAGCCCGGCCAGCTCGTCGAGGTCGGGCAGGTTCTCGGGGGTGACGGTGACGCCGCTGCGCACATAGTGGAACGCCGCCCGCACCGACTCGACCGGGACGCCGTGCAGCGCGGCCCACGCCTGCCGGTACACGGCGAGCTGAATCGCGTTGTGCTGCATGGCTTCCGGCGTGCTCGGCGGTTCACCGGTCTTCCAGTCGACCACGGTGGCGCCTCCGTCGACGTCGGCGAACACAGCGTCGATGCGTCCGCGCACCACCCGATCGCCGATGACCATGTCGAACGGCACCTCGACGTCGATCGGGGTGCGGGCCGCCCACGGCGAGACCGCGAACGCCGCCTGCAGCTCGGCGAGTTCCTCCGCCACGGCGGTCTCGTGGTCGACCGCGCCCGGTAGATCGTCGAGGTCGAACAGCCGGTCGGCGTGGTAGAAACGCTGCACCCAGTCATGAAATGCGGTGCCCAGCAATGCATGCGGGTCGGGCCGCGTCGGCAGCCTGCGGCGAAGCCGCTGCGACACCGCATCGGGATCCTTGTTGAGTTCGACCATCGTGCTCACCGAGAGCTGCAGCGGTAGTGCAGCGGTCGACGGTTCGACCACCCGGTTGCGCTCCTCGATGAGCGCGTCGACGTCGTCGGCCCACCCTTCTTCGGAGTCGACGAGTTCCTCGCTGCGCGTGCCCGCCATCGCCTCGGCGACAATCCGAGCCCCGCGGGTCACGTCGTTGCGATGCGAACCCGCCGGGTCGGCGGGCCAGACGGCTTCGATCGCCGTGTCGCGCAGGGGGTTCGGCTCACCCTCGGCGGGGGCGGGCGGCCAGTGTTCGACGACGCCGCAGGGTCGTCCCTCGTCGGCGGACTGGTCGATGATGTCCTTGAGCTCGCCCAGGAATTCCGACGGGCCGCGGGCCTTGCTCTCCGAGGCTCCCCAGTGGTGGCCCGACAGCAGCAGCGTGTCCTCGGAGCGGGTGAGCGCCACGTAGAGCAGGCGGCGTTCCTCGTCGATGCGGCGTTGTTCGAGGTTCTTCTTGTGCTCGGCGATCACGTCGGACAGCCGCTTGCGGTCGTTGACGTCGGTGGTGTCGAGCACCGGGACCCCGTGCTCGGACAGCGTCGCCCGGTCGCCGCGCAGCAGCGGCGGCAGGTCCCCCGCGTCAGTGAGCCAGGTGCGGGCGGTGCCGGTGGAGGGAAACACCCGGCCGCTCAGGTGCGGAACGGCGACGACCTGCCATTCGAGTCCCTTGGCCGCGTGGATGGTCAGGATCTGCACCCGGTCGGCGACGACGGAGGTTTCGGCGGGAGCCAACCCGTTCTCCACCTCCTCGGCGGCGTCCAGGTACGCCAGCAGACCCGTCACGTCGGCGCTCGGGCGGTTCGCGAAATCGGCGACCACGTCGGCGAACGCGTCGAGATGTTCGGTGCCCGACCACCCCGCCGAGACCGGGCGACGCGCACGCACTTCGGTGTCGATGCCGAGAACGCGGCGCACCTCGGCCACGAGTTCGGGCAGCGGATGCGATAGGTGCGCCCGCAACGCGGTGAGCTCGCGACCGAGCGCGACGATCCGCGCGTGACCCGCCGGCGAATACTGTTCGGGCGCACCGGGATCGGTGACGGCCTCTGCGAGGCATGCGGTGTCGGCGTCGGGGGCGGCCTGCGCTGCGATGCGGTCGGCGACCCCGGCGGGTTCGGCCTGCCCGGTGTCGTCGAGTTGCACCGCGCGCCGCCACAGTGCGGTGATATCGCGGCCGCCCAGCCGCAAGCGCGGCCCGGTGAGCACCCGCATGGCCGCGCTGCCCGCAGTCGGGTCGGCGATCATCCGCAGCATCGCGACCACGTCGGCGACCTCCGGCACGCCCAAGAGGCCCGCCAGTCCGACGACCTCGACCGGCACACCGCGAGCGGTGAGCGCGTCGGCCATCGGTGCGGCGTCGGCGTTGCGCCGCACCAGCACGGCCGCCGTCGGCGCCGGCACTCCCTCGTCGCGGGCGCGGTCGTAGAGGCCGGCGATGTGGTCGGCAACCCAGTCCCGTTCGGCTGCAACATCGTTCAGCAGCGCGCACCGGATCGTTCCCGGCTGGGCATCGGGTCGGGGCAGGAGTGAGCGCACCGCGACGGAACGACGCCGCGCCTGCTCCGAAACGGCGTTGGCCAGGTGCAGCGCACGGGGCGGGTTGCGCCAGCTCGTCCGCAGCTCCAGGGTGGGCGCCGGCGTCCCGTCCGACCGCGGGAAATCGGTGGTGAAGCGCGGCAGGTTGGTCGCCGATGCGCCGCGCCACCCGTAGATCGACTGGATGGGGTCGCCGACCGC